>DATMDI010000501.1:0-15454 GCA_035557875.1 Vicinamibacterales bacterium | reverse complement strand
CCACGGCTACGTTCTGACCGTGGCACGCCGCGACGGGCGGCTGGGGCCGCGCTGCGGGCGGGCGCCGTGGACTGCCTGGCGCGCCAGGCAGCCCAGTTCAGGAAGGAACCGGTCGCGCCGCTGCCGGACGGCGCGGCCGCGTGCGGCATTCGCAACGGCCGGGGTCTGATCGAGTTTGGCGGCATGCCCGTCGAAGCGCTGCTTTCGATGCTGTCGACTCAGGCGGGCGCACCCATTGTGGACAACACCGGATTGTCTGGCAACCTGGACGTGAAGCTTCAGTTCTCTGCCGGATCCGCGGGGCCGCCGGCGCCCAATGCCCCGCCGCCCTCATCGGCCGTCGACGATGCACCGTCTCTCTTCACGGCCGTGCAGGAGCAGCTCGGCCTGAAGCTCGCGCCAGCCAAGGTGCCGTTGGATCGCCTGGTGATCGACCACATCGAGCGGCCCGATCCGGACTGAACGAGGGCCAGCGGATCAAAAAACGCGCCCGGCCACAGGCCTGGCGTGCCGCTGCAGGCGGGCGTGACCGGAAGTCGCCGGCAAAGACGCGACGCACCAGCCACGCGGACCACGGCTCCACGGGCTCGCCCAGCGCGTCGAGATCGGCGGCCGACGCGTAGCGGGCGGCATCGGTCTCGATCCGCCGACTGTTACACGAACGCCGCAAGGGCTGCCAGTTTGGTTGACTCAGGGCGGGTCTGAAGACCCGCGGCCACGTACGACCAGCGACCGGCGTGCGTGGCAGGGTCGTTCGAAGCCGCCCTGCTTGTACGTCTGAGCAAACCCCTCGTCGAGGACGGGCCGGCCCACGTACCGCTTCGTCACCGCTCGGCGAGGAGCTGCTTCAGTTCGGTCTCGAACGACTTCTTGTCCACGACGCCCACGTGCTGCGCGGCCACCCGGCCCGCGCGGTCGATCAGCACGGTGACGGGCAGCGCCGTGATGTTGTACGGCGCGGCGGTGTCGAAGTTGCCGGCCACGATCGTGTAGCTGATCGGATTCTTCTGGAGATAGGGCTCGATCCTCTTCCAGCCCTCGTCGTCCATCGACACACCGATCGCGGCGAGGCCCTTCGAGCGGTAGGCCTTGTCGAACTCGATGAACCACGGGATCTCGACCTTGCAGCCGGCGCACCAGGTGGCCCAGAAGTCGAGCAGCACCACCTTGCCCTTGAGCGTCGAGAGCTGAACCGGCTTGCCGTCTCTACCGGGCAACGAGAAGTTCGTCGCCGGCTTGCGCGCGGCGGGCTTCAGGAGTTCCGCGGAAAGCGGAGCGCCAGCGAGAACGAGGAGTGCCGCGATCGCGTAAACGCGCTTCATGGTGACTCTCCAGGGCGGCCTACAAACCGTCCTCTACATCACTGAGGCGGGTCTGAAGACCCGCAGCCACGTACGAATCTACCTGGAGGCGAGCTCTTTGAGGAGGACGGCGGTTTTCTCGTAGACCGGCGGGGGTTCCGGCGGCGCACCGCCGCGGCCACGGCCGCCGCCGGGCACACCCAGCGCGACGTCGAGCGGCGTGCGGTTGAACTTGTCCTTCGCGTCCAGCTTCGCGCCCTTCTCCACCAGGAACTTCACCAGCTCGTCGCCCTTGCTCACTGCGATGTGCAGCGCGGTATCGCCGTTGGCGTTCACGGCGTTGACGTCGGCGCCGCGCTCCAAGAGCAGGGTCGCCGCCGCGATGGTGGTGGCCATCGGGCCGGACAGCCGTCCCTGCCGGTTCACGCTCACCATCAGGGCAGTCGTGCCGCTCTTCATCGCCCGGTTCGGATCGGCGCCCTTATCGAGCAGCAGGCCCATCAGCGCGGTGTTGCCGGCCTTGGCGGTGCGCATCAGAGGCGTGGCGCCCTCGCCCAGCCCGCCGTCGCCGAATTCGTGCTGCCGCATCAGCAGCGGCGTCTTCAGCCCCTGGTTTGGATCTGCGCCGCGCTCGAGCAGCCGCGCGATGATGTCGGGCGCGCGCAGCTTGCCCGACGGCTTGGGCAGCGGACGGTTGATCATGGGCGCCTGGTTGGCCATGTCCGCCGCGGCATACAGCGCCGCCATCCCCGCGTTGTCGCCAAGATTCGGATTGGCCCCCTTGTCGACGAGCAACGCGGCCACGTCGTAGTGGGCGTTGATGATCGCGATGACCAGGGCGGTGGTGCCCTCGGGATCGGCCACGTTGAGGTTGGCGCCCGCCTCCACCAGTGCCGTCGCGGCCTCGAGCGCGCCTTCACGCGCCGCGAACATGAGCGCCGTGAACCCGCCGCGCGGGATGGCGGTGAACACCATCGTCGAGAAGTCTTCGCGTATGTTCGGGTATTCGAGGTGCTTGGATCGCACGTCGAGGTCGGCCTTGGCTTTGGCCAGCCGCGTCACGACGGCGGCGTGCCCCTCGCCGGCGGCCCGCATCAACGCCGTTTCGCCGCGAAACGTCTCGCGCGCCTGCACGTCGGCGCCGGCCGCGAGCAACCGGTCCACGACCTCGAGGATGCCGGTGCGGGCGGCGATCATCAGCACGGTCTCACCGTCGGGGTTGGCGGCGTTGACGTTGGCCCCGGCCCCCACCAGCAGGTCCACCATCGGCACGCTGCCGGTCTCGGCGGCCAGCGCCAGCGGCGTCACGCCGTAGCGCGTGGACGCGTTCACCGGCGCGCCCGCCTTGACCAGCTCGCGGGCGATGTCGAGATGGCTGCCGCGCGCGGCCCAGTGCAGCGCCGTGGTCCCGTCGGCTTCGGTGCCCGGGACGACCGCGCGCTGCTTCACCAGCGTGCGCACGGTCTGCAGGTCGCCGCGCCTCGCCGCGTCGATGAGACGAGTGTCGGCGCCCGCCGCGCCGAGGCTGGCAACGAACATGAAAACAAGGGCAGGTCTGAGAGCGCGTTGCAGAATTGACGTGGGGGCCGGCTTTAGCCGGCCCTGGGCCGCCTGAAGGCGGCCCCCACATCTGACTTCGCAACTCACAGCGCGATCCGGCCGGTGCTGCTGCCGAAGCTGTCCATCTTGACGCCGAACTTCTCGGCCACGCTCACCAGCAGGTTGCCGTTCGGGGTCAGTTCCGGCGCGACGATGTGCCGGTTGCCTTTCACCGTTCCGGCGGCGCCGCCAACCAGCAGCGTCGGCAGATGGTCCGCCGCGTGCACGTTACCGTTGCCCATGCCGCTGCCGTAGTAGATGAGCGAGTGATCGAGCAGCGAGCCGTCCCCGTCCTTGGTGGACGCCAGCCGCTGGACGAACCCGGCCAGCAGGGTCGCGTGGTACACGTTCACCTTGGCGTGCGCCTCGATCTGGGGCGGCTTGTTGCCGTGGTGCGAGATCGTGTGGTGCGGCTCGGTCACGCCGATGTTGGGATACGTGCGCTGGCTGAGCTCGCGCGTGAGCATGAAGGCGCTGACGCGCGTGAGGTCGGCCTCGAACGCAATCGCCAGCAGGTCGAACATCAGCTTCGCGTGGTCCTCGAAGGCCTCGGGCACGCCGACCGGCTGCTCCGGCACGTCGATGAGCGAATCAGTGCGCGACTCGGCCAGCTGCATGCGGCGTTCGATTTCACGAACGTGTTCGAGGTATTCGTCGAGCCGCGCGCGATCCTTCGAGCCCAGGCTCCCCTCGAGCGTCTTGAGATCGTTCGAGACGAAGTCGAGCAGGCTCTTGTCGGTGCGCAGGCGCGCCAGCCGCGCTTCCTTGTTCGAGCCGCCGCCGAACAGGCGCTCGAACACGAGGCGCGGGTTGATCTCCATCGGCAGCGGCGTCGTGTCGTTCTGCCAGCTGAGCGTGTTCATGTACGCGCAGCTGTACCCGGGCGAGCAGTCGCCGATGAGGCCGGTGAAGTCTTCGGTCGCGAGCTCGAGCGACGGCAGCGTGGTTTCCTGGCCGATCTCCTTCGCCACCACCTGATCGAGCGTCGCGCCGAGCGCGAAGTCGGGGCCGGCGGTGCGCTTCGGCGGCACGCCCGTGAGAAACGAGGACGGCGCACCGGCGTGGTTGGTATCGAACCCGCGCTCGGGCCGCAGCAGGTTGGTCACCACGACCATCGACTGGCGGTACGGCTCGAGCGGCTTCATGATCGGCTTCAGCTCGAAGTCGCTGCCCGCCGCAGCGGGCGTCCACTGGTCGAGGATGACGCCGTGCGGGACGTAGACGCACGCGAGGCGCTTCTTCGCCACCGCCGCCGTCCGCGCCTGCGCGGTCAGCGCCGGCACCATCGCATCGAGAAACGGCAGCGACAGCGCCGCGCCCAGCCCTTTGAGCACGGTACGTCGAGGCAGGAACACCTTGTGGACGAACATCACGACTCCTTGCGCCGCATGCGGAACGGCGTACTGGACACGATCCCCTTCACGAGCGCCGAAAACCGGTAGCCGTCCTTCGCCGAGTCGCGGACGATGGTGCGCACGGCCGGCATGTCCACCGGCTCGAGCCCGCGCCCGAGCGCGTAGACCATCAACTTCTCCGCCATCGTGCCCACCAGCACCTCGGGACGCTTCAGCAGCGCCTGCCGCAGGTCAACCGCACCGTTCACCTTGGTGCCGTCGTAGAGCTCGCCCGAGGCGTCGATCACCGACTCGCCGTCGAGCGTGCGCCAGCGGCCCACGGCGTCGAAGTTCTCGAGCGCCAGCCCGATCGGGTCCATCACCTTGTGGCAGCTGGCGCACACCGGGCTCTCGCGGTGCTTCTCCATCCGCTGCCGCATGGTCTGCGACGCCGACGCCGGCGAATCGTCGAGCGGCGGCACGACCGCCGGTGCCGGAGGCGGCGGCGCCCCAATCAGATTATCGAGGATCCACTTGCCCCGCACCACCGGCGACGTGCGGTCGGCGTGTGCCGTGACGAGCAGCACCGCCCCCTTGCCCAGCAACCCCTTCCGCGCCTCCTCGGTGAGGGTGATGCGGCGGAACTGCGGCCCGTAGACGTTCGGGAGCCCGTAGTGGCGGGCCAGCCGCTCGTTGACGAAGGTGTGGTCGGCGGTCATCAGGTCGAGGACGCTGCGGTCCTCGTCGATGAGGCTGCCGACGAACAGCTTCAGCTCGCGGTCGAACGCCTGCCGCAGGTTGTCGTCGAAGTCCGGGAAATCGTTCTTGTCCGGCGTCGCGTTGCGGAGGTTGCGGGCGTGGAGCCACTGCCCGGCGAAGTTGTCCACGAGCGCGGACGCCTTCGGGTCGCGCAGCATGCGGCGCACCTGCGCGTCGAGCCCGGCGGGCGCGCCGAGGCGCCCTTTGGCCGCCACCTCGATCAGCTCGTCGTCGGGGATGCTGCTCCACAAGAAGAACGAGAGGCGCGATGCGAGGTCGATGTCGCTCACGGGAACGATAGACGCGTCGCCCCCACGCGGGTCTAAAGACCCGCGGCCACGTACGGTGGTGTCTTGCTCGACGCGCATCAGGAAGCGGGGGCTGACGAGAATGGCGCGGAGCGCCATCTCGACGCCGCGCTCGAAGCCGGCCTCCTTCTGCCCCGCGTCGTAGAAGCGCAGTAGCGGCGTGAGCTCGGCTTCGGTGACCGGCCGCCGGTAGGCGCGGCGCGCCAGCGTCGAGACGATGCTCCGCGCGCAGGTACGCGCCTCGGCCACACTGGCGCCCTTGACCGGCGTGCACGTGAACAACTGGCGGCGGCTCGCCGTGTCGCCGGGTCCCTTGGGGTTGAACGGACCGGTGATCGTGAAGCTCTCGACGTGCGGCACGCCGCGGTGGTCGGTGGCAATCAGCGTGCTGCGGCGGAACGACTGCAGCCGGCTCCCGCCGCCGAGCGCGTCGCCCCTGGCGAGAAACGCCACACCCACCGGCCGCTGGCCGGCCCGCACGAAGACCCGCGTCTGCAGCCGCGCCTCGAGCAGGTTGACGATGTCGGTGGCGTTCTTCACCGCCGTGGCGTATTCCTGCTCGCCCCCGACCGGCGCGAGCAGCGCCCGCTCGCCGTCGACGGTGATCTCGAGTTGATGCGTGTCCTCGATGCCGCGGATCGAGCCGAGGTTGGTCTGCAGCAGCTTGACCTTGATCGTGTACTCGCCGTCGAGCGGGAACGTGTGCTGCGCCAGCAGGCCGCCTCGGGTCCCGGGCGGCAGGTCGTCGTTCTGATCGGTCTGCGACGCGTCGCCGCGCACGCGATAGGTATCCGAATCCGCGGCGATGGCCGGGCTGCCCACGGCGAGCGCACTGATCTTCGCCGCGGCCGAGAGATAGCGCTCGAGGAGCGCGGGCGAGGCGCCCAGCGCGCCGGCGTTGTTGTCGAAGCCGTCGGCCGAATCGTCGGGCGGCAGCAGTGTGGACGTATCCACCGAGAGCGCCAGCAGATCGCGAACCGCGTTGGCGTACTCCGTACGGTTGAGCCGATGCGGCGCCACGCGCCCGGGGTCGGGATCGGTAACCGCGGCGCGGTCGAGCGTGGACTCGAGATAGGTGAGCAGCGCGGCCTGGGTCGGCGCGTCGGGCCGCGGCATCCCAGCCGGCGGCATGGCGCCGGTGCGCACGCGCTTGATGACCTTCTCCCACAGCGCCGGGTTGTGCGCTGCGGCGGCCAGGTCGGCGTTCGAGAGGATGACGCCACCCGAGGTGGCAGCGCTCTTGACCCGCTCGTTGTGGCAGGTGGCGCAGTAACGGTCGAGCGTCTGCCGCAGCGCCGGGTCCATTGTCCGCGGAGCCGGGTCGCTGGACCCGGCCTGTGTCTGCGACGACCCGCCCTGAGAAGACAGGGAGGCGCCCCAGACCAAGCACAGCACGACGGCGCAAGAGAGAGGGCGGAGCATCGGCCTCTTGATTATAGGAACTGTGGACGGGTCTGAAGACCCGCAGCTACGTACCCAGAACAGGTGGGGTCTGAAGTCCCGTGGCAGCTACCAGCACATACGACAAAGGGGCCGGATCCGTAGACCCGGCCCCCAAAGGTGGCGGGGCTCAAGCCCCGCCCTACAACCCTACCCGCCTTACCCGCCTGACCAGCGCTAGAAATCGAACTGTCCGCTGACCTTGAACAGCCGCGCTTCCATGATGCGCTGCGGCGTCTGCCACACGGCGTAGTTGTTGTTGTACTGGATGATCGGGTTCGCGTTGAGCGCGTTGTAGATATCCAGGTTGGCGGTCAGACGGCGCGCACCGAAGCGGAACGGCCGCGAGAAACGCATGTCGAACTGGGTGAGCCGATCGCCGAAGAGCGTGCCCGGCTCCACCAGGTTGACCGTCACGTTGGCCGCGCCGCCCGACAGCGGCCGGCCCAGCGACGGCTGAACCTGCGCGTTGGTCGCGACATAGTTCGCCGTGATGATCGCGCCGGGCGAGCTCTGCACCGTCGCCGCGAGGTTCACGTCCACCTTCGGGATGCTGTAGGTGCCCAGCATCTTGAACTGCGTCAGGAAGTCCTGGACATTGTGGCAGTACAACTGCGTCGGGTTGTCCGTGAGGACGGTGCCGAAGCCGGTCGTCGTGGTGCCGGCCACCTTGGCGATGTCGCAGTTGTCGGTCACGGTGCGGCCGGTGCTGATGCCGCCCTGGAGATTGATGCCGCGGGTCAGCCGAGCGTTGACACTGAAGTCCACGCCGTTCCAGGTCTCGGTCTGATTGCCGAAGTCGGTCGCGAACGACGTGTACTGGTCGGTGGCCACGCCGAACTTCGCCGGGTTCAGGTTGTAGAGGCCGCTCACCACATAGCCACCGCCGTCGGGCAGCCGCGAATCGACCGGCGCCGTGATCTGGTAGGGATCGAAGTCCGAGGCCGCGCTGGCCCGGTTGTCGATCGCCACGAAGTTGCCGAACCACCGGCGGAAGTAGCCCACGTCGATGCCGAGCCGCGGCATCAGCTCGTGCTGCACGCTGGTCGAGAACTCGGCACTCCACGGACGGTTGCCATAGCCGAAGCGCGTGTCTTCGTTGAACGCGGGAATCGACGACAGCGCGCCGAAGTTGGCCGGGCCGGCGCCGCACTCGGCTTGTGCTGCCATGCTGATGAGGTCGCAGTCCACCACGTAGTTGCCGCGGCGCGGATCGCCCACGGGATAGAACGAGTCGTTCCACGACCGCGTCGCCTGGGTGGTGATGCCGGCCGGATTGCCGATCGGCGTGGTGGCCATCACGTACTTGCCGAGGTTGACCTTCAGCGCCGTCTTGCCATTGCCGAAGAGGTCGTAGGCGGCGGCCACGCGCGGCGTGACGTCCTTGAAGTTGTTCCCGGTCACCGCGTCGAAATGGAGATTGCGCGTCGGCTGGTAGAGCGCGGGGCCGAGCGTCTGCTCCGGGTAGCCGCCGATGTACTGGTCGTAACGCAGACCGAGGTTCAGCGTGAGGCGCTGGATCGTCCAGCGGTCCTGTACGAAGAGGCCGATCTCGCCGATCACCTTCGAGCCCGTGCCGCCTTCAACCGGCGCGTACTGCGTGAACTGCGTCGGGACGCCGGCCGTGAAGCGGTAGAGCAGCGCCGACGTGTTGGTCTTCGACGAGCTGCGCGTCAGCGCCCACGTGTCGGTGGCGCCCACCTTGAGGGAGTGCGAACCAGTCACGTATGACACCGAGCCGGAGAGCGTGTTGATCTCCTGCGTGCTGTAGCCGAAGAGCGCGCTCGAGCCGCCGTCGCCGCCTTTGCCGCGATACTGCAGGCTGGTGTTCTGCTCGATGACGGGGATGAGCTCGCGGTAGATGCTGCCTTCTTCCGGGTACTGGTTGCCGAACGCCTCGCCGCGGTTGCCGAAGCGCCCTTCGACCAGCAGCTTGCTGGTGAGCGTGGACGTCCAGCCCACCTGGGCGAGGTTGAGCACCGGGAACCGATAGGCCACCGTGGACTCGGGCGAGATCGCCGGGCGGCTGTCGTCCCAGATGCGTCCCTGGTTGTCGTAGAACAGCGACAGCTTGTGCTTGGCCGCCAGCTGCGTGGTAAGGCGCAGGTTCACGCCCTTCTGATCGACCTTGAAGATGCCGCGCTTCGACCGGTCCGGATCCGGCAGCCACTTGGTCGGGTCGCCGGCGTTCTTGTTCTCATAGAGACCGGCCACGTAGCTCTCGTTCTTCTGCCAGCGCGCCGAGAGGTAGAACCACAGCTTGTCGCGCAGCAGCGGGCCGCCGACCGACGGGTTGTAGTCGTAGGCCTTCTTCATCTCGTTCGGGTCGGGCAACCCCTTGGCGCGGAGATCGTCGTCGATGTTGGTGCCCTGCCAGGCCGACGTGACCGCTGTGGCGAAGAACGAGCCACGCACGCTGTTGCCGCCCTCTTTCGGGATGATGTTGATACGCAGACCGCCGAAGGGCTGCTCGGCCGAGGTGGCCGCGTAGTCCATCGTCACTTCCTGCGTGGAACCCGTATCCGGTACGAAGTTCGAGAACTGGCCCTCCGACAGCACGTTGCCCACGCGGACACCGTCGAGTTGCAGGCGCGTGTCGGCCTGCTTGCTCCCGTGGATCACGAACGTGGTGTTCTGCAGGTTGTTGGTGCCGCCCACGTCCTGCAGCGCGCCGCGTCCCGGCTGGCTGGCGGCGAGGCCGGGAATGAGCACGGCCATGTTGACGTGACTGCGGCCGGCCGGAATGGCCTCGATGACCGCCTGATCGAACACGCGCTGCTGCGTGGTGTTCTGGGTATCCACGATCGGCGATTCGGCGCTGACCGTCACCGTTTCCTGGATGGCGCCCACACGGAGGTCGGCATTCACCGTGGCGACGAACGTGCCGGTGAGCTCGATCCCGTCCTGCTTGATGACGTTGAAGCCGGGCAGGGTGAAGGTGACCGAGTAGGTCCCGGGCCGCAGATCGATGATGCGATAGATACCGCCGGAATCGCTGACGACCGAGCGAACCTTTTCAATGAGGGCGGGGCTGCTCGCCTCGACCGTGACGCCGGGCAGAACCCCGCCCGACGAATCTCTGACGACACCGGTGATCGAAGCCTGAGCATGGGCAAGCGTCGGCATCAGGGCCACGCACACAAGAGCCCGCACAAACAGGCGAAGCGCACTGCGCATCAATCTCTCCTGGAAAATGTTGAGGAATCCGGCGATTTTGGCCCGCCCTGGATGGGGCGGCAATCGCCTATTTAGGGGGGGCTGGCGCTCGATCCGCATGGCACAATCGCCGCCCGGCAGTGAATGCGACGATTGGGGGCGTGGGGATGGGCGGTGCTGCTGGCCGCCGGGTCGCTCGGCGCGGCGTCCGGGGCTGACGTGTCGCTCGCCGACATCTCGGCGAGTTCGGGGATCGATCTCGTCAACGTCTCCGGTGGACCGGCCAAAGACTACATCGTGGACGCCAACGGCAACGGCGCCGCGCTCTTCGACTACGACAACGACGGCGACCTCGACGCGTTGCTGGTCAACGGCTCCACCCGCGAGCGCCTGCCCCGCGGCGGCGACGCCATGGTGGCCCTCTACCGCAACGACGGCACCGGCCGGTTCAGCGATGTCACCGCGGCCAGCGGCTTCAGCCGCACCGGATGGGGCGCCGGCACGTGCGTGGCCGACGTGGACAACGACGGCTTCGAGGACGTCTACGTCACCGCGTTCGGCCCCGACGTCCTCTGGCGCAACTCCGGCAAGGGCACGTTCACGGACGTGACCAGAGAAGCCCGCCTGGGCGACTCGCGATGGAGCACGAGCTGCGCGTTCAATGACTTCGACCACGACGGCTTCGTGGACCTTTACGTCGCCAACTACGTAAAGTTCGACGACAAGGCGATCCCCGCGCGCGCCACGACCGCCAGCTGCCGGTTCATGGCCACCGACGTCTTCTGCGGTCCCAACCGGCTGGCCGGCGAGCCGGACGTGCTCTACCGGAACAACGGCGACGGAACGTTCACCGACGTGACCGCCCGCGCCGGGATCGCCGACCCCGGCTACTACGGATTCGGCGTGGTGTTCGCGGACCTCACCGGCGACGGCTGGCCCGACATCTACGTGGCCAACGACTCGGTGCCCAACCTGTTCTTCCGCAACACCGGCAAGGGCGCCTTCGTCGAGGAAGGGCTGCCGGCCGGGGTCGCCGTGAGCGGTGACGGCCGGCCGCAGGCCGGCATGGGCGTGGATGCGGGCGACTACAACGGCGACGGTCTTCCCGACCTGGTCGTCACCAACTTCTCCCACGACTACAACACGCTCTACGAGAACGGCCCGCCCGGCGTGTTCACCGATCGCAGCTACGCCGCCGGCATCGCCGTGACCGCGGGACCGTTTTTGGGCTGGGGCGTAAAGCTGGTGGACCTCGACAACGACGGGCGCCTCGACCTGTTCATCGCCAACGGCCACGTTTACCCCGATGTAGACGGCCGCGGGCTCGGCACCGCCTACCGGCAGCGCAAGCAGGTGTTCCTCAACGACGGGCGGCGGTTCCGCGACGCGACCGCCACGATTGGCGGCGGGCTGCTGCTCGAGCGATCGAGCCGCGGCGCCGCCTTCGGCGACATCGACAACGACGGCGACACCGACATCCTGGTCGTCAACATGAACGAGCGGCCGACGCTGCTGCGCAACGACACGCCGCGCACCCACCACTGGATGACGCTGCGCCTGGTGGGCGGCCCGAGCAACCGGAGCGCGCTCGGCGCACGCGTCAGCGTCGAGGCAGGCGGACGGCGCCAGGTGGCCGAAGTGCGCGGCGACGGCAGCTACCTCTCGCACAGCGACCTGCGGGTGCGCGTCGGGCTGGGCGCCGCGACGCGGGCGTCGCGGGTTGAGATCCGCTGGCCAAGCGGAAAGATCGAGACCGCCACCAACATCGCCGCCGACAAGTTCTATCTGGCCAAAGAGGGCGCGGGAATCAAGCCGATGTAAGGCACGTGGGGGCCGGGCCGGAGTTCTGCCGCTGGCGGGCCAGCTAAAGCAGGCCCCTACGAGCCGGCCCCACGCACGATCACGGTCCCGCCTCGAGATTCATCAGCTGCGTCAGGCGCGCCTGGCGCATCGCGTCGTCGTAGCGCGCCTGGTGCTGGCGCGCCTCGGCGGCGTGCCCCGCCGCGGCGTGCGCGTCGGCCAGGAGCCGCGCGGTTTCCACCGTGGGCGTCCTGGCCTGCGCCGCTTCCAGCACCACGATCGCCTCGGCAAACCGGCGCCCACGCACGAGCGCGGCGCCCTGCTCGCGCAGCCACCGCGGGTTCTCCGGCTCCTCCTCGGCGAGGCGGCGCAGGATCTCGAGCGCCGCGTCCACGTCGCCGGCCGCGAGCAGGCGCACCGACTCGACCCGGTCCTGCTCGATCCGGAAGTCGCGCTGGCCGCGCGCGCGCTCTTCGGCGTCGAGCCGCTGGAACTCGGCGGTCTCCCGCCGCGCCTCCTCGCCGCGCCCGAGGCGGCCGAGCGCCTGCCCGAGGGCGTAGCGCGCGTCAGCACGGGCGGCGTCGAACGCGACTGCGCGGCGCAGGGCCGGCACGGCCTCCGCGTACCGCCCTGCCCGCACGTGGACCTTGCCAAGCGCCGCGAAGGCGCGCGCGTCGTTGGGATCGAGCCACACGGCAACCAGGAACTCCGCCAGCGCCTCCGCGTCGCGCCCCTGCAGGAAGTAGATCTCGCCCAACGATCGGTGCGCCTCGGCGCTGTTGGGACTAATCGAGACGCGCGTCTCGTAGGCGGCGATCGCGGCCGCGAAATCCGCCTGGTTGACGCGAATGCGCGCCAGCCGCTGATACAACGCGTCGCGCCCCAGGACGGGCCCGCGCGCGAGGCTCTCCGCGAACGCGTTCGCGGCCTCGGGCAGGCGCGCCTGCCCCTCGAGCAGTTGGCCAAGGCGGTACCAGGGCAGGCCCGCCTGCGGGAACGCCGCAATCGCGGCCCGCAGTTCCCGCTCGGCCTCGCTTGGCCGCCCGGCCTCACGCAGGACGAACGCCATCGCGAGCCGCGGGCGCTCGTCGCCCGGGCGCAGCTCGATCGCGCGCTGCAGTTCCCGCAGCGCGGCGTTGTGATCTCCAGCCACCCACGCGTCCAGCCCGCGCCGCTGCTCGGCGGTCACGGCCGCATCCGCGGCGGCGGCGCCTGCCATCTCCGCGATCGCGGCGTAATCGCCGGAGTCGAGCCGCGAGAACGCGGCGGCCAGCCGTGCGGACGCAAAGAGCGGCGCGATACCGGCGGTCTGCCGGAAGAGCCCGGCGCGCTCGAACGGCGATTCGGACGGCAGGCGCAGGTCGGCCGCCGGCACCGCGACCGGCAGCGGCACCGAGGATCGCAGCCGCACGAATCGCTCCAGTGCCTGCCCCGCCTCGCCGGCGTCGCCGGCATCGCGCAATGCCTGGGCCAGGCGATAGGCGACGGCGGCGTTGCGCGGATCCAGACGGGCCGCGGCGCGCAGTGGGCGTGCGGCCTCGGCGGCCTTCCCGGCGAGAACGTAGGCGAGGGCGAGCGAAGCCTGGATGTCGGGCCGATCGGGGTCGATGCGCGCCGCCTCGGTCAGAGCCCGAACGGCGTCGGCGGTGCGATGGCGATCGAGATACACGGCGCCGAGCGCGACGAGCGTCTCGGCACTGCGCAGTTGCGGACGCGCGGCGGTCTCGATGGCCTGGATCGCCGCCTCCCATCGCGCCAGCGGCTCGCGCATGGCGGCGAGGTGGCGGGGCGTCGCCTCGTCCTGACCGGCCGCGCCGGCCTGCACCAGCGCGAACTCCCGCACCGCCTCGACGAACTCCACCTTGACGGCGTGGGCCGCGGCCGCGGCCTCCCACAACTTGCGGGCTGCGGGCGAGGCGTCAGCCGGCGCCGATCGGGCGCACTCGACGGTGGCGCACTCGGCGCTCTGGGCACGCAGCGGCGCCGGGGCGGCGGCGAGCGCCGCGGCCGCGACGAGCCCCCAGCGGCCGCGCCTCAGCAGCCCGTGGTGGAACCCTGGCGTCGCACCGAAACGGGCGAGGCGTCCCGCTGGCAAGGCGCGACGACCGCGAATACCGGCAGTATTTAAGGGAGGAGCCAACGCCGCCAGCGGGGATGCATCGCCCGTCGAATGCAGCCGGGGTTTCACCACGGGCTGCTCGCATCGGTTACCCGATGTGGATGATGCCGCGCCGGATCGCCTCGCCGAGCGCGGCGGTGCGGTCGTGCACGTTGAACTTCTGGAAGATGCTCTTCACGTGCGCGTTGGTCGTGTCGGCGCTGATGCCGAGCGCCGAGGCGATCTCCTTGTTGCGCTTGCCGGTGGCGAGCAGCTGCAGCACCTGGAATTCCCGCTGCGTCAGCGACGGCTGCATCGCCCGCGCGTCGAGCACCGCCTCGATCTCCGGCGGCACGCTGCGGCGCCCCGCGTGCACTTCGCGGATCACGTGGATCAGGTCGTCGGGCACCGTGTCCTTGAGGATGTAGCCCATCACGCCGGCGGCGATGGCGCGATACACGTCCTCGTCCCCGTAGTACATCGTCAGCACGACGATGCGGGCGTCGGGCTGCAGTCGCCGGATCGCCTTGATCGCCTCGTGCCCGTTCATCGACGGCAGCTGCAGGTCCATCAGCGTCACGTCCGGCTTGTGCTTCTGGAACTGCTCGACGGCTTCGACGCCGTTGCTGGCTTCGGCCACCACCACCATGTCGGGCTGCAGGCCGACGATACGGCGGATGCCTTCGCGCATCAGCCGGTGATCGTCCACGCACATGACGCGAACCGGCACCACGGCGGCGGTCGAGGGGCTGGACGGACGGGCAGAATGAGTTGCGGTCACAAAGCTACTCCGCTGGAACAGGAATGAGAGTTTCGACCGTCGTCCCCGAGCCTGGGGTACTGACGATCTCGAGACGGCCGCTGATGCGCGCCGCGCGTTCGCGCATGGTCAGCAGCCCGAAGTGCGCGCCCGCTTCGCGCGCCGGCGGCTGCGCGTCGGGTTCGAAGCCGCAGCCGTTGTCACAGACGCTGAGGCGCACCCGATCCTTTTCGTAGGTCAGGGCGATGCGCACTTCGGTGGCGTGGCCGTGCCGGATGGCGTTGGTAATCGCCTCCTGCCCGATGCGGAACAGCTGCAGGTCCACGTCCGCCGAACAGTTGGCGGGCCGCCGTCCGATCACGGCGATCGTCACGCCGACACCGTAGGTACGTTCGGTGCGCTCGGCCACTTCGCGCAGCGACGAGACCACGTCGGGCGTCTTCATCCCGTCGCGGCGCAGCTCGAGAATCGATTCGCGCGCGTCGCGCAGCGAGTGGCCCACCTGCCGCCGCAGCCGCCGCAGATCGTCGCGGGCCGAGCCCTGCGACGGATCGAGCTGGCTGGCGACCGCCTCGATCTCCACGCCCAGGGCCGCCAGGCTCTGGAGCAGCGTGTCGTGGATCTCGCGGCTGACGCGGGCGCGCTCGGCGAATACCAGCGCGTAACGGTCGCGCAAGGCGCGCATGCGGAGCCACCACGCCAGGGTCAAGAGCGACGTCAACCCGAGCGCGGCCACGACGATGAACCCGCGGGTGCGGTAGAAGGGCGGCGCCACCGAGAAGCCCCAGACGCCGGCCTCGGTCCACTGCCCGTCGTGCGTGGTGCTGACGCGGAAGCGGTAGGTGTTGGACGGCAGATTCGCGTAGGTGACCTCGCGGCGCTGGCCTGCGTACACCCAG
>DATMDI010000500.1:0-7367 GCA_035557875.1 Vicinamibacterales bacterium | reverse complement strand
AGCGGTTGCACGCCCTCACAGCGGTCTTCGGCACGTCGAGCCGCGGCGCCGGGAACGCCCACGCCTCCCGCTTCGCGCCGTGACGCGGTGGTCGGCCGGGTTTGAAGACCAGCCCCACGCACGAGGACGGGAGGCGTGGGTGTTCCCGCCGCCGCGTTCGAGACGTGCCGATCGACTCCTCGCAAGACCGCGAGAAGGCTGAGGGGACCAGGGGGGTCTGAGGGACGCGAGAGCGGCCCGATTCCCGCGGCCAGCGGTTGCACGCCCTCGCAGCGGTCTTCGGCACGTCGAGCCGCGGCGCCGGGAACATCCACGCCTCCCGCTTCGTGCCGTGGCGCGGTGGTCGGCCGGGTCTGAGGACCCGCAGCCACGAGCGAATGCAGGGCGGTCTGAAGACCGCCCTCTACGAAGACATCCCCCACACGTGCATCACCGCGTAGCTGCGCCACGGCCGCCAGGCCTGTGACAGCACCTCGGCTTCCTTCGCGGTGACGCCGCCAAGGCGCTTGCGCACCGCGATGTCTTCCTTGGGAAACGCATCGGGCCAACGGAGCGCGCGCATCGCGATGTAGTGCGCGGTCCACTGGCCAATCCCGGGCAGTTCGGCCAGGCGCCGGATCGAATCGTCGGGATTGTGATGGGTGCCGCCGTCGAGCGAGAGCACGCCCGCCCCGTGCGCCTGCGCCAGCGCAATGATGCTCTTGCTGCGCGCGGCAAGGATGCCGTGGCGGGCGATCTCGTCCACACTGGCCGCCGCCACGCGCGCCGGTACCGGCGTGAGGCGATTCAGCCCGGCGAAGGGCGTGACCACGGGCTCGCCGAACGCCTCGACAAACCGGCACGCGATGGTGGTGGCCGCTTTCACCGTGACCTGCTGCCCGAGAATCGCCCGCGTGCCCATCTCGAAGCCGTTGAACGCTCCCGGCACGCGCCGCCCCGGATTGGCTTTGACCGCGGCAGCGAGCACCGGATCCCGGCTCAGATGTTTCGCGATCAGGTCGGGCCGGGCGTTGAGGTCGAACAGGGCGCGCACACGGCTCAGGAGCGCCGGCAGCACCGGGGTCAACGTGTGCGGGAACTCGAGGACGAGCGCGTGCTTCTTGCGGCTCTGCGTCACCCGGATCCAGCCCTTGGCCTTTCCGAGCTGCACGGTGCGGGCGTAGGCATCGGCGGACACCTGCTCGATGCCGGCGAGCGCGCGGCCCGAGAGGAACGCGAGGATGCCGGGCCAGTCGTACGGCGGCCGATACGCGAGCAGCAGCGTGGACGTCCGCCCCTCGGGGACGGCGGCCTCGTCCACGGTTGCTTTGGCGCGGAGGCGCGTGGGCGCCATGCCGTAGCGCCGGGTGAACGCGTCGTTGAACCGGCGCAGGCTCGAAAAGCCGCTGGCAAAGGCGACCTCGGTGATGGGCAGCGTGGTCTCGGTGAGCAGCTGCTTGGCGAGCAGCAGGCGGCGCGTCAGCAGCAGCTGGATCGGCGGCACGCCGAGCTCCTTCTGGACGATCCGGCGGATCTGCCGTGAGCTCAGCTCGAACTGATCGGCGATCTCCTCGAGACCGTCGCTGCCGTCGAGGTGTCCCTCTTCGAGCCGCTGGACGATGAGCTGCGCCACGCGCTGCGCGTCGTCCACCGGCGCGCTGCCGGGCGCCAGTTCGGGACGGCAGCGCAGGCACGGCCTGAAGCCAGAGTGCTCGGCCTCCTGCGGCGTGGCGAAAAAGCGGCAGTTGCTCTCCTTCGGCGTCCGCGCCGGACAGATCGGGCGGCAGTAGATGCGGGTGGTGGCCACGCCGACGAAGAACACGCCGTCGAAGCGGGCGTCGCGCGCGGCCAGCGCGGTGAAGAGTCTCCCGATGTCGTCGGCCATGCCTCACGATATGCTGGTGGGGCCGGCGTGACTAGCCATTTTCGGACACGACATCGGACTATCGCTTCGATGTCCGAAAGTGGCGAGCGAGGCGCGGGGGCGGATTGTATCGTCGACCCATGACCAAGACACAGAAGCGCTATGTCTACAAGGTGACGAGCTCCCCGGTGGGCCGTCTGACGCTGGTGGCGTCGGACGACGGCCTCGCCGGCATCCTGTGGCCGAGCGAGCGCCCCGGGCGCGTGCGGCTGCCCCAGGCCACCGAGGATCAGCGGCACCCGGTGCTGGTGGAAACCGAGCGCCAGCTGAAGGAGTACTTCGCCGGGCGGCGGCGGGCGTTCGCCTTGACGCTCGACGTCGCGGGCACCGCGTTCCAGAAGAAGGTGTGGAGCGCGCTCCTCACCATCCCGTTCGGCGAGACGCGTTCCTACGCGCAGATTGCGCGGCAGATCGGCCGGCCGACCGCGGCACGCGCCGTCGGTGCGGCCAACGGCCGGAACCCGGTGTCGATCGTCGCCCCGTGTCACCGCGTCGTCGGAGCGACGGGTACGCTCACGGGGTTTGCCGGCGGCCTCGACGCCAAGGCGCGCCTGCTGGCGCTCGAAGGCGCACGCTAGGCCCCTAGTCGTGCACGACGATGTCCACGCGGCGCCCCGCCGCGTCGTCGAGCCCGTCGGGCGGCGGCGCGTCCTGCCACTGCACCTGATAGGTCACGGCGGTCAGGCCCGCGTCTTTCAGCAGGCTCGCAATCTGCTCGGCCCGCCGTCGCCCGATGCCGTCGCGCTCGGTGAGCGTTTTCCCGTTCGACAAGAGCGATGCGGCGCGGTAGGCGGTGATGTCCACGCGCGCGGCCTTCTGCTTCACGACCACGTCCTGGATCTGCTGCAGGACGCCGGCGTGCCGGAACGCGATCGCGCTGTCGAAGTCGTACTGCAGGGTGAAGGTTCGGGGAAGCGTCTCGGGCACGGCCCGGCGCGGCGCGGGGTTGGGGTTGTCGAACGCGAGCCGGCCCCGGCTCGGCCCGGGCGGGCGCGGCGGCTCGAACGTGAGGTTGTAGCGATCTTCGGCCGGCAGCATCGTCGAGCACGAACTGTCGATCTCGGGCAGCACCGAGAGCACCACCGGCTTGAGCGGAATGCCGCCGCACACCCGCGGCTCGTCGGCCACGACACCTTCGACCAGCACCTGATGCCCGAGCTGCGGCGGGTTGACCGGCGCGCTGACGTCGGTCTGCAGCGTCAGGAAGTAGGTCTCGCCCTCGTACTCGGCCAGCCAGCAGGGCACGGTGGACGTGTCGCGAACGATCGGGCAGGCGACGAAGCTGCGCTGCTGCCCCGGCGCCGCCGACGTGGTGACCGAGGCCAGGAGCCCGGCGAAGAGCACCGCCGCGCGGCGTGGAGTGATAGTCATAGCGCGCTCAGGAAGTTGATGAGGTCGTCGCGCTCCTGCGCGGTGTAGCCGATGTTGAAGCGGCGGTCGTAGAAGTCCACCAGGTCGCGGATCGATTCGGCCGATCCGTTGGCGAAGTAGGGCGCACGGGCCGCGAGCCCGCGGAACTGCTGCATCACGATCGAGCCGACGTCAGTGCACCTGCCGGTGACGAGCGCGCGCCCGGGGTCCTGGGTGTAGATGGTGCGTCCGAGGAACGCGTGCGGCGCAGCGGACGCCTTGCAGGTGATCTTGAAGAGCGGCATCTGCGGTTTGCGCTGGTTCCACGGGTTGAGCGGCTCTTCGCGCGCCCACGGCAGGTTGGTGGCGCCGAGATCCATCCAGCCGTTGGCGACGTCCATGCCGGTCATGTGCATGCCGTGACAGGTCGAGCAGGTGCGCTTGGTCGGGTTGCCGAGGCCGACGGTGTTCAGATGCTGCACGTCGCGAATCCAGAACGTGCGGAACATGAAGACGTCGTGGCCGCGGGCGATCGACTCGCGCATGCGGTTGCGCGGCGCGTCGGTGGCGCCGGCTGGCGTGGCCAGCTTCTTCCACACGTCGCCCACCGGAAACACCCACTGCGTGGTGTTGTTGCCGAGCACGCCGGTGGACGCGGCGGCCAGGTTCCGCACGCCGAATCCCGGCGGACCGCCCGGCTCCATCAGGTCCCCGGCCGCGCGATGCCGCACCTGCGCCGAGTAGACCTGCCCCTCGAACTCGACGATCTTCCGCAGCCGCGCTTCGTCCAGCGCGCCGGCGATCTGCAGGTGCGACTGCGCGGCGCTCATCGCCTGTGTCTTCAGAGTCGACACACGCGCGTCGGCCATCATGTTCATCGAGGTCGGCAGGCCCGTCTCGGCGTCGCGCACGGTGGCGAGCGGCCCCTTGCCGACAAACGACGTCACGCCGAAACCGTGATGCGTGAAGTACTTGGTGTTGGCGACCGGACGCGGGCGGCGATACACCGAAATCTCCGGCGTCGCGCTCGTCAGCCCGTAGCGCGGGCTGGTGTTGCAACCGGTGGGGTCGCGCACGACCTCGATCGAAAACTCGGGATCCACCGCCGTGCCGTCGTGCGTCACTGGCGGCCACGGCAGGAAGACGCGGAACAGGCCGCGCTCGAGCAGCAGCGAGTGCGACGCGGGATCGCCCGCCGGCAGACCCGGGCAGTTCATGCCGTCGATGGCGGCAAAGATCGGATCGGTACCCTTGGTCGCGCGCCAGCGCTCCTGGATCGCCGCGACCGAGAGCGACATGGCGTTGGCGGGCTGGTGACAGCTTACGCAGGCGCGGCCGTTCGTTCCTATCGGCTCGAAGAACGGGTGCCCCTTGGTCTCGATCGGGCCGCTGCTGTTGAGCACGCCGACCTCGCCGTACTCGTTGGGGTAGGTGGCGTAGGCGGGCAACCGGCCGCCC
The DNA here is from genome assembly GCA_035557875.1 of Vicinamibacterales bacterium. Classification (GTDB taxonomy): domain Bacteria; phylum Acidobacteriota; class Vicinamibacteria; order Vicinamibacterales; family UBA2999; genus DASYRM01. The sequence continues at coordinate 2,656 of DATMDI010000500.1, read as the reverse complement.
TCGCCAGGAGACCACCAGCGCGCGGGCTCGGCGGCCCGCAGACCCGCCGCCACCGCCAGGGCCGCGAGCGTCAGGAGCAGGAATGGGCGAACCCGGTGTGTCATGTGACGCGCAGATTAGAGAGCCCGCGGGGCCGCGTCAACCCGGAAGTTCACCCAATTTCGGTCAATTCGGCAGCGTGCCCTTGCCCTCGACGAGGCGGCGGGCCAGGTAGTTCACGATCTTGGCGTCGCTGCGCGCCGCGGCCACGTAGGCCGCCCGGGCGACCTGCTGTTTCCGCCCTTTGAGCGAGTCCGTGAGGTTCTGCTTCAGGCCCGGAGTAGACAGATCGCGCTGCCCGGCCTGCTCGTGCGCCACCACCAGCACGAGCGTGTAGGCGCCGCCGGCGGCTGCGACGTTGACGGCGCCCGGGTTCTTCCCCAGGACGGCGGCGCGAAGCGGGGGCGGGGCCTGCTCCAACCGCGACAGCGGCACGAGCCCGAGATCGCCGCCCCGCGGCGCCGTCTCCGGATCCTCGGAGTAGCCGCGGGCGAGGTCGGCAAACGACGCCCCGGCTTTCAGCCGCTCCATCAGCATCTGCACCTTGGCCGCGGCCGCCTGCGGACTGGAGGCATCGTCGCCGGTGCCGTTGGTGACCTGGGCGTCGCGGGCCGGCGTGATGACGATCTGCGCCAGGTGATACGCCTCCTCGGGCACGTTGAACTGGGCGCGGTTGGCGTTGAAGAAGTCGGTGACGTCCTTGTCGGTCACCGCGATCTTCGAATCCACTTCCTGCGTGATCACCTTCTGCGCCAGCAGCTCGCGGCGCAGGCTCTCGCGCATGTCGGCGGAGGTGAGGCCGCGCTGCACGAGCTCCTGCTGAAACGTGTCCGGCGGGATGTTCTTGCGGGCTTCCGCGTCAGCCGTATCCAGCTCGCCCTGCGGCACCTCGATCTTGAGCGCCGCCGCTTTCGACAGCAGCACCTGCTGGAGGATCATCTGGTCGAGGAGGTTCAGTTTGGCGAGCAGCGTTTCCTCTTCCGACGCCGCGGAGGACGCGTCGCGCGAGCGCCGGAAGGCCTTGTCCACGTCGTCACGTTTGATTTCGTGACCATCGACGACGGCCCAGGTGTCGGCGGCCACGGCGGCCGGAGCGGGCGTCGATCGGCAGGCCGCGGCGGCCCCCGCCACGGCGGCGGCGCCCAGAACCAGAGCGGCACTTCGGAAGACGGCACTGCGAAGGACACTGTAACGAGCAGACATATCGTTGGAGCGTACAGCGTGGGCCGGCGGCGGACAATAGGCGTACCGCCGGCGCCCGGCTGACGCGCGGTAAAATACGCGTCTTCCCGCCGTCAAGGATTCATGGGTACCGTCCAGTTCCATCCCGTCGTCCAGGAGTGGTTCCAGACCGCACTCGGCCCGCCCACGCCCGCGCAGCACCAGGGCTGGACGTCGATCGCGGCCGGCCGCCATACGCTCATCGCCGCGCCGACCGGCTCGGGCAAGACGCTGGCGGCGTTTCTCACCGCCATCGACCGGCTCTTCACCGAGGGGCTCGAGACCAGCCTCGCCGACGAGGTGCAGGTGCTCTACATATCGCCGCTGAAGGCGCTGAGCACCGACATCCACAAAAACCTCGAGGAGCCGCGGGAAGGGATCGCCCGCATCGCCGCGGCTCGAGGCCTGATGCCGCCGCGCATCACCGCCGCGGTCCGCACCGGCGACACTCCCGCATCCGAGCGCGCGGCCATGGTGAAGACGCCGCCGCACATCCTGGTCACGACGCCCGAATCGCTCTACCTGCTGCTGACCTCGGCGCGCAGCCGGCAGATGCTGCGGACGGTGCGTACCGTGATCGTGGACGAGATCCACGCGGTGATCGGCACGCGGCGGGGAGCCCATCTGGCGCTGTCGCTCGAGCGCCTGGCGCGGGTGGCGCAACAGCCGCTGCAGCGCATCGGGCTGTCCGCCACGCAGAAGCCGATCGAAGCGGTGGCTCGCTGGCTGTCGGGCACGGACGGCGCCGCCTGCGTGATCGTCAATGAGGGGCACGGGCGGCCGATGGATCTGGCGATCGAGATGCCGCGCTCGGAGCTCGACACGGTGATGGCCCACGAGGTGTGGGAGGAGTACTACGACCGCCTCGCGGAACTGGCCGCCGGACACCGGACCACGATCGTGTTCGTCAACACGCGCAAGATGGCCGAGCGCCTGGCGCGGCATCTCAGCGATCGCCTCGGCGACGAGGCCGTGGCCGCCCATCACGGCAGCCTGTCGAAGGAATCGCGGCTCGACGCCGAAATTCGCCTCAAGAGCGGACGGCTGCGTGTGCTGGTGGCGACCGCATCGCTCGAGCTCGGGATCGACATCGGCAGCGTCGACCTGGTGTGCCAGATCGGGTCTCCGCATCGGATCGCCACCCTGATCCAGCGCGTCGGGCGGTCGGGCCACACGATCGGCGGCCTGCCCAAGGGACGCATCTTTCCCGAGTCGCGCGACGACCTGGCGGAGTGCGCCGCCCTCGTGCGCGCGGTGCGCCGCGGCGAGCTCGACGCGATCGTCTCGCACGACGCGCCGCTCGACGTCCTGGCGCAGCAGATCGTGGCTGAATGCGCGTCGGACGACACCGCGGCCGTCGGCGAGGACGAGCTCTTCGCGCTGTGCCGCCGTGCCT
>DATMDI010000499.1:0-2474 GCA_035557875.1 Vicinamibacterales bacterium | reverse complement strand
TCGAAGCGCAGCCCGTCGAAGCGATACTCGTTCAGCCAATGGAGCGCGTTCTCGGTGAAGAAGCGGCGCACCGGCGGCTGGCGGAAGTCGATCGCCGCGCCCCACGGCGTCTTGATGTCGGCGCGGAAGAATTGCGGCGCGTAGAGCCCGAGGTAGTTCCCGTCCGGGCCGAAGTGGTTGTAGACGACGTCGAGGAACATCATCAGCCCGCGGCCGTGCGCGGCATCGACCAGCGCGCGCAGCTCGTCCGGCGTGCCGTAGGAGCGGTCGGGCGCGAACGGCAGCACGCCGTCGTAGCCCCAGTTGCGCGTGCCGGGAAAGTCGCTGACCGGCATCAGCTCGATAGCGGTGATGCCGAGTCCGGCGAGGCGGTCGAGATCCGCTTGGATGCCGGCAAAGCCGCCACAGGTGCCGGGATGCAATTCATACAGGACCGATTCGTGCCACGGCCGGCCCTTCCAGTCGGGATGGCGCCAGCGGTAGGCCTTGGGATCGACGACGATGCTCGGTCCATGCACATCGTCCGCTTGCGCGCGCGAGGCCGGATCGGGCACGGCCTGGCCGGAGTCGAGGCGATAGAGGTAACAGGCGCCGGGTCTGCAGCTCGCCTCGAGCTCGAACCAACCATCGGGTTCAGCGTTCATCGGCCGCGGTGATCCATTGTCGATCTCGAGGTGCACCGCTTTCTCGCGCGGCGCCCACAGGCGAAAGCGCGTGTGGTTGTCGCCGAGATAGGTCGCGCCGAACGTCATTTACGATAAACGCTCCGGGTCAGCACGACGCTGCGCGCCTTGACCAGCAGCGTCTCGCCCGAGAGCTCGCGCTCGGCCGTCGCCGGATCGGCGCTGTCGAGCAACAGCCGCGTCGGCAGGCGCGGCGGCGGCAGCTTGAAGGTGCGGTCCTCGGGCGTCGGATTGAACAGGCAGGTGAGGATCGGCACGCTGCCGTCGGCATCGCCGGCGGCGCGCCGCAGCACCATCGTGCGCTGCGTGGGATTGTTCCACGCCTCGGGCGAGAGAACGTGGCCCTGCTCGTCGAACCAGGCGATGTCGAGCACGTCGGGCGCCGGCTGGTCCCTGCCGTGCAGGAAGCTGGTACAGCGCAGGGCGGGATGGCGGTGACGCAAGGCGATCACCCGCGCCGTGAAATCGCTCAGCAGGCGGCCTTCCTCGCTTTCGGCCAGGGTCCAGTCGATCCACGACGTCTCGTTGTCCTGGCAGTAGGCGTTGTTGTTGCCGTTCTGGGTGCGGCCGAACTCGTCGCCCGCCAGCAGCATCGGCGTGCCCTGCGCCAGGAACACGGTGGCGAGCATCGCGCATTGCAGCCGGAAGCGGATCTGGCGGATCGCCGGATCGTCGCTCGGTCCCTCGACGCCCCAATTGGCGGACTGGTTCTCGGCATGACCGTCCTTGTTGTCCTCGCCGTTGGCCTCGTTGTGGCGCTCGGCGTAGCTCACCGTGTCGCGCAGGGTGAAGCCGTCGTGGCTGGCGACGTAGTTGACCGAGGCCCAGGGCCGGCGCTTGCGATGCTCGAAGATGTCGCTCGAGCCCGCGAGCCGCGCGGCGAACTCCGAGCGCTGGCCCTCGTCGCCGCGCCAGAAGCGGCGCACGCCGTCGCGGAAGCGGTCGTTCCACTCGGCGAAGCCCGGCGGGTGCTGGCCGAGCTGGTAGCCGCCCGGCCCGGGATCCCACGGCTCGGCGATCAGCTTGACCCGCGACAGGATCGGGTCCTGGCGGATCGCGTCGAAGAAGCCCGATCCCGGATCGAAGCCGTAGCCCTCGCGGCCGAGGGTCGAGCAGAGGTCGAAACGGAAACCGTCGACGTGGAAGTCGGTCACCCAGTAGCGCAGCGAGTCCATCACCATCTGCAGCACGCGCGGGTGCGAGAGGTTCAGCGTGTTGCCGGTCCCGGTGTCGTTGATGTAGTGGCGCGGATTGTCGGGGACGAGGCGGTAGTAGTTCGCATTGTCGAGCCCACGGAACGACAGCGTCGGGCCGAACTCGTTACCCTCGGCGGTGTGGTTGTAGACGACATCGAGGATCAGCTCCATGCCGGCGGCGTGCAGGCGGCGCACGGCGATGCGCATGTCGTCGGCGGTGCCGTCGGCCAGATAGCGCGGCTCGATGGCGAAGTAGTTGAGGGTGTTGTAGCCCCAGTAGTTGCGCAGGTCCTTCACCAGCAGGTGACGGTCCTGCAGGAAGGCGTGGATCGGCATCAGCTCGACGGTCGTGATGCCGAGCCGCCGCAGATGGTCGATGGTGGCCGGGTCGGCGAGGGCGGCGAAGGTGCCGCGCTCGCGCGGCCGCAGGTCGGACCGCAGAAAGGTCAGCCCCTTGAGATGGGCCTCGTAGATCACCGTGTCGGCCCACGGCACGTGGGGCGCCCGGTCGTCGCCCCAGTTGAAGTCGTTCGACACGACCACGCTCTTGGTGGCGCCCGGCGCGCTGTCACGGCGGTCGAGCGAGAGATCGGCG
>DATMDI010000498.1:0-4787 GCA_035557875.1 Vicinamibacterales bacterium | reverse complement strand
CCGAGCATCCGCTGGTGCAGACGCTGGCGGATCGATCGTCCGACCCGGCGGGGCTGCGCAAGCAGGTGCAGGCGTTCCGACTGCAGGACCGCACGGCGCGGATCAGCGGCGAGCTGGAGAAGCAGGGGATCGACACCGGCTTCCGGGCCATCAACCCGTTCACGCAGGAGCCCGTGCCAGTGTGGGTCGCCAACTTCGTGCTCGGCGACTACGGCACCGGCGCGATCATGGCCGTGCCCGCGCACGACGCGCGCGACTTCGAGTTCGCGACCAAGTACGGCCTGCCGATTCGCCCCGTCGTCGTGCCGATTCCTGCGGACGATGCCAAATGGGAGGCGAAGTTCGAGGCCGAGATCGAGCGGGCTCGATCGGAGGCGGAAGCCTCGGGCACGGCCACGGGCGGCATCGGCTTCGTCCATGAAGAGTTCTCGATCGAGCAGCCGATGCCGTTCACCGAATACGGCCTCACCGTCGAATCCGGCGAGTTCAGCGGCCTGCCCACGGCGGAGGCGCAGAAGAAGATGATTGCGGCCGCCAAGGCGCGCGGGATCGGCGAGGGCACCGTTCAGTACCGCTTGAAGGACTGGGGCATCTCGCGGCAGCGCTACTGGGGCACGCCGATCCCGATGGTGGTCTGTCCGACGCACGGCACGCTGCCGGTGCCGGACGATCAGCTGCCGGTGGAGCTGCCGAAGATCGCGCAGTTCACCGGGCGCGGCGATTCGCCCCTGGCCCAGGTGCCGGAGTTCGTCAACACCACCTGCCCGGCCTGCGGCGGGCCGGCGCGGCGCGAAACCGACACCATGGACACGTTCGTCGACTCGTCCTGGTATTTCTACCGCTTCGCCGACCCGCGGAATCAGCAGCAGGCGTTCGATCCGGCGGCGGTGAAGTACTGGCTGCCGGTGGACTTCTACAGCGGCGGCGTCGAGCACGCCATCCTGCACCTGATCTATTCGCGCTTCTTCGCGCGCGTGTTCCGCGACCTCGGCCTGGTGTCGCACGACGAGCCGTTCACCCAGCTGCTCACGCAGGGCATGGTGCTGAAGGACGGCAACGTGATGTCGAAGTCCAAGGGCAACGTCGTGGACCCGGACTCGATGCTGCAGAAGTACGGCGCCGACGCGCTGCGGCTCTACGTGATGTTCGTGGCCCCGCCCGAAAAGGAAGTCGAGTGGAGCGACAGCGGCCTGGAGGGGAGCTTTCGCTTTCTCGCCCGGGTCTGGCGCCTGGTCGATCACTGGACCGCGGCCGTACGCGCGGCGGGCAGCGTCAATTCGGAGGGCAGCCTCGAGGCGGCGGCCTTCAACGCCGCCGAGCGGGCGGTCCGGCGCAAGACGCACGACACGATCCGGCGCGTGACCGGCGACATCGAGCAGCGCCAGCAGCTCAATACTCCTGTGTCGGCGATGATGGAGCTCGTCAACGAGCTCTACACGTTCAGCGAACACACGCCCACGGGGCTGCCCGGACGGCGAACCGAGGGCGCGGCCACTGCGGCCGAACGCGTCGAGACCGTGCACGTCATGCGCGAGGCGGTTGACGCGCTCGTGCGCATGCTGGCGCCGTTCGCTCCGCATACTGCCGAGGAGCTCTGGGAGCGGCTCGGTCACGAGGGCGGCCTCGGCGCCGCGAGCTGGCCGGAGTTCGACGCGGCGGTCGCCAAGGCCGACGAGGTGGTCGTGCCGGTCCAAGTCAACGGCAAGGTGCGGGCGCGGCTCACGGTGGCCGCCGATGCGAGTCAGGCCGAGCTCGAGCGGGCCGCGCTGGCCGACCCTGGGGTTGCGGCGTACACTGCGGGAAAGACCGTGGTCAAGGTGGTCGTGGCCAAAGACCGGCTCGTGTCCGTCGTGGTGAAATAGGGTGGTCCGATAATGATGCGCAGGGTCGCCACGCTGCTCGTCTGTGTCTGGGCGCTCGCCGCGAGCGGCTGCGGCTATGCGCTGGCAGGCCGCGGATCCTTTCTCCCCACCACCATCCGTACCGTCGGGATTCCCAAGCTGGAGAACCAGACCACGTTCTTCCAGGTGGAGGACATCCTCACCGACAAGATCCGCACCGAATTCATCGGCCGCGGCAAGTACGCGGTGAGCCCCGAGGCTGAAGGCGCCGACGCCGTACTCACCGGGATGGTGCTGTGGATTGTGGTCACACCGGTCGGCATCAACGCGCAGCAGTTGGCATCGCGCTACCTGTTCACCGTTGCCATGAGGGTGGAGTTCACCGAGACCGCGACGCGGGAGGTCCTCTGGTCGAACGACAGTCTGATCTTCCGTGGCGAGTACGAGCTGCAGACGCGAACCCCCGACAACCTCCGCGGCGAGTCGTTCCTCGACCAGGAGCGCTCCTCGATGGATCGTATCGGCACCGACGTCGCCCGCACCGTGGTCACGTCCATCCTCGAGGCCTTCTAGCCGGTGCCATCGCTCACGGCCGCCGGGCTCCGCACGCAGCTGAACGCCGGAGAGCCTGGGCCCCTCTACCTGCTGCTGGGCGAGGACGACGCCGAGAAGGCGGCGGTGGCGGGCGAGTTCACCGACCTCGTCGATCCGGGCTTGCAGGCGTTCAACGTCGATCGGCTGTACGGCGGCGAGACGTCAGTCGACGCGTTGCTCGATGCCGCCAACACGTTCCCGATGATGGCGCCCAGGCGGGTCGTCCTGGTGCTCGAGGCCGAACGCCTGCTCATCCCGAAGCGCGAATCCAAGGCCGCCGAGGCGGAACTGGCGCAGCTCGAAGCGTTCCTGCAGAACCCTTCGCCGCATGCGACGGTGGTGTTCGTGTGCGGTTCGCTCGACATGCGGCGCCGCATCTCGAAGACGCTGGCGCGCGCAGCGCAGGTAGTGGACTGCGGCACGATCGCCGACGCCTCGGACGCCGAGCGCTGGATCAAGGCCCGCGCGGCGCGCGACAAGGTGCCGCTCGACCCGGCGGCGGTGCGGGCGCTCGTGGATCGCGGCGGCACGAGCCTGGTGCGGCTGCGCGCCGGCCTCGAGCGCGTCGCGCTCTACGCGATGGGCCAGGGCACGATCTCGGCCGACGACGTGCGCCAGTCGGTGCCGGCCGGCCCGGAGGAGCAGCAGGATTTCGGGATCAAGAACGCCATTCGCCAGGGCGACGCCGGCGAGGCGCTGAAACAGCTCGCAGCGGCACTCGACGCCGGAGCCGCACCGTTCTTCGTGCTGGGGCAGCTCCGCTTCGCCGCCGAAGGCACGCCAGGTCCCCGGCTGCGTGACGCGGTGGCTGCGGTCTTCCGCACCGACCTCGCGCTCAAGTCGAGCGGAGGCGATCACAAGCTGCTGCTGGAACGCCTGGTCGTGGAGCTCTGTGGCGAGTCACGGGGCCGGGTCGGCGGCGGCACCGCGCGCTGGGCCGGACGTGCGGGCCGCCCGTAGGCACGCCAGATGTGGGGGCCGCCTTCAGGCGGCCCAGATGAACGTTGTTGCGTGGTCCGCCTGAAGGCGGACCCTACTTGGCAGCGCGCTCGAGGTGCGAGGCCAGGCGCGACTTGTAGCGGCCGGCGGTGTTGCGGTGGATGATGCCGGTCTTGGCCATCTTGTCGACGATCGAGACCGTCGCGCTCAGGGCCGCCTTGGCGCCCTCCACGTCCTTCTCGTCGAGCTTGGCGCGAATCGCCTTGAGCGCCGTCCGCAACGTGGACCGCATCCCGCGATTGTGCTCGCGCCGCTTGACGTTCTGCCGGTTTGCCTTGAGAGCTGACTTGGTGCGCTTGGCCACAGTGATCGAATCCTTCGAGCTCGTTGTCCCGCCTCTAACGACAGGATTGGCGCGCGAAGCGCGCCAAGGAAGATAGGAAACTAACCGATGGGGCTCTGCCGCCAATTCCAGGGCAGAGACCGTTGGTTAGTTTAGCACGTCGAGCACCACCCTCCACTGGCCGGTGCGCTCGCGCACCCAGACCCGCGCATAGAAACCCGTTTCAAACCGCCCGGGGCTCCCGCTCCGTCCCCGCGCCGGCGGCAGCGGCCGGCTCCACGTGCCCCAGGTATAGCCAAGGTCGCCAGACTGGGCCGTTTCGGCGTAGCGGGAATCCACCTGCTCGTAGCGCGGCTGCGTGGCGAGGTAGCGCATCACCGCCGCCTCCCCCAGGACCGGCATGGTCTGGGGCCGATGGAAGCGCACCCCCGGCGCCAGGCGGCCGCGATAGGCTTTTGCGGCTCCGCTCTTCAGGTCGCTGTTCAGCACGCCGTCAGCCGTGCCAAGTGGCGGCGTGCGGTCGTCGAGGTCGCCGGCGAACCGGTTGGCGCTCGGCGCCCGGGTGAAGCGCTCGGCGAAGGTTGGCGCGCGCGGCGTCGTGGTGCCGATGTCCATCACCACCCGGAACGTCCCGTCACGCTCGCGCTTCCACACCGAGGCGTAGACCCCGTGCCGCGGCTGGCCGTTGTTGCGCGACGGCAGGATGTTGCGCGACGGGCCGGTGAGGTAGCCCAGTTCCCCACTGCGCGAGACGTCGCCGTAGCGGGGATCCCACAACAGTTGATGATCCTTGGGCGGGTCGGGATTGGTCCGGATCTGTTCCTTGGCCAGACCGACCTGTTCGCCGTCGTAGCCGATAGCGCTGTCGGAGAAGAACTCCAGAAACGCCTGCTTCCAGCCCACCTCCAAGGCAAGCTTTGCAAAGGCGCGCTCGGTGTCCACCATCGCTTCGAGCGCCGACGGCAGCGGGTCTGGCGTGGACCCCGCGCGCTGCGCCACGACGGAGACGTTCCCTGCGAGCGCCAGCAGGCAGAAGACGCCCGCGAGTCGGAGGACGCCGGACCTGTACG
>DATMDI010000497.1:0-4873 GCA_035557875.1 Vicinamibacterales bacterium | reverse complement strand
GACATCACCCAGCGCAAGGCCAACGAGCGGGCGCTGATCGAGAGCCACAGCCTGCTCCACGCCGTGGTCGAGGGCACGACCGGGGCGGTCTTCGTGAAGGATCTCGCGGGCCGTTACCTGATGATCAACTCGGCCGGTGCGCGGCTGTTCGGCCTGACGGTCCAAGACGTGATCGGCCGCGGCGACCACGATCTCTTCCCTCCGGCCGTCGCCGACGAGATGGTGGAGCACGATCGTCAGGTGCTCACGTCCGGTGAGCCGCGGACGATCGAGGAGACGGCGACGATGCACGGCCTGACCCGGACCTACCTGACCACGCGCGGCGTCTACCGCGACGCGCAGAACGAGGTCATCGGTCTGGTCGGCTTCTCGGGCGACATCACCGAGCTGAAGCGCCTCGAGCAGCAGTTCCGGCAGGCGCAGAAGATGGAGGCGGTCGGGCAGCTGGCCGGCGGCGTCGCTCACGACTTCAACAACCTGCTGACCGCGATCATCGGCTTCGGCGAGATGGCGTTCAACAGCCTCGACCCCGACGATCCCAACCGCGAGCTGATCACGGAGATTCGCCGCGCGGGCCAGCGTGCCGCCAACCTCACGCGCCAGCTGCTGGCCTTCAGCCGCAAGCAGGTGCTGCGGCCCGAGGTCGTGAGCCTCAATACGCTGCTCACCGACGTGCTCAAACTGCTGCAGCGTCTGATCAGCGAAGACATCGAGGTGGTGCTGTCGCCGGACGAGACGCTGGGCCTGGCCAAGATCGACGTCGGCCAGTTCGAGCAGGCCGTCATCAACCTGGCCGTCAACGCCCGCGACGCGATGCCGCAGGGCGGGCGCCTGTCGATCGAGACGCGCAACGTGGAGCTCGACGAAGCCTACGCCAGCCTGCGCGAGGACGTGGCCGCGGGCGCCTACGTGATGGTATCGGTGTCGGATAGCGGCCACGGCATGGACGAGGCCACGCGCGCCCGCATCTTCGAGCCGTTCTTCACCACCAAGCCCACGGGCGAGGGCACCGGTCTCGGGCTGGCGATGGTCTACGGCTTCGTGAAGCAGTCGGGCGGGCACGTCGAGGCCTACAGCGAGCCCGGCCACGGCACCACGTTCAGGATCTTCCTGCCGCGGGTGTTCGACGCCGTCGTCACGCCGCAGCCACCTGACGACGCGGCGACGATTCCGAAGGGCCACGAGACGGTGCTGCTGGTCGAGGACGAGGAAGCGGTGCGGACGCTCACCGGCCGCGTGCTGCGATCGGCCGGCTACACGGTGCTCGTGGCGCGCCATGGCGCCGAGGCCATCCGGATCGCGGGCGAGTACGAAGGCTCGATTCACCTGCTGGCCACCGACCTGGTGATGCCACGCATGAGCGGGCTCGAAGTGGCGAGTCAGCTGACGCAGTCGCGGCCCGCCATCCGCATCCTCCTGATGTCGGGCTATCCCAACGAGTCCGCGATGCGGCACGGCGTCCCGCCCGGCGCGGCGCTGCTGCAGAAGCCGTTCAACTCCATGGTCCTGGCGCGCGCGGTGCGCCAGGCGCTCGACGCGCACTGATGTGGCCGCGGGTCTTCAGACCCGCCTCAGGGTACGCTTGTTCCAGTGACCGCCATCGCCGTCGCAGCGGTTCTGGCCGGGGCCGTCGCCTCGGTCTCCGGCTTCGGCATCGGCAGCCTTCTGACACCGGTGCTGGTGTTGTCGCTGCCGATGCCGACGGCAGACGCGGTTGCCGTGCTCGCAGTTCCGCACGCACTGGCGACCGCGATCCGTTGGGTCCGGCTCCGGCGCGACGTGCATCGGCCGACGTTCCGCGAGTTCGGCGTCGCGAGCGCTGCGGGCGGGTTGGCCGGGGCTGCGCTTCAATCCCGGCTCTCGAGCCCGGTGTTGACCGTGGTGCTCGCCGCGCTGCTCGTGCTCGCCGGGACGACCGAGCTGCTGCGGCGACGCATACCGCTGCCTCGCACGCCCACATGGCGGCTCGCGGGCGGGGCGTTGTCCGGAATGTTCGGCGGCCTGGTCGGCAACCAGGGCGGCATCCGCGCCGCGGCGCTCCTGGGGTTTCAGCTGCGGCCGCGTGAGCTGGTCGCCACCGCCACGGCGTCGGCGCTCCTCGTCGACGCTGCTCGCGTCCCGATCTATTTCCTGTCGGCGGGCTCGGTGATCGCGGAATCGACCCGCCTGCTCGCCGTCATCGCCGCCGGGGTGACCGTCGGTACCTTCATCGGCGTGCCGCTGCTCGGACGGATTCAGGAATCCGTGTACCGCCGTCTCGTGGGTGCTCTGCTGATCGCGCTCGGCGCCTGGCTCTTCGTGGCCGCGGGTCTTTAGACCCGCCTCAGCGAAGGCAGTTACCAGTGGCCGCGGGTCGTTAGACCCGACTGTGTCACGCTACGCTCCCTGCGGCTCCCGCTCCGGTTTGTCGCGTTGTCATTCGAGGGACCAGTGCGCCTCATCCTCCACGATCTGACGCCTCTTCACTGGGCGGCCGGCGGCGCGGCGATTGCCGCGATTACGCTGGCTCTGCTCTTCGTCACGAACCGCCGTCTCGGCATCTCGGGCGGCTTCGAGGACCTGTGCAGCCTGGCACTGCCGAACGCCTACTTCCGCCGCGGCGCGGTGCGCTCGGCGCGGCCGTGGCGGTTGCCGTTCCTGGCCGGACTCGTACTTGGAGGCTTCCTCTCCGCCGTCCTGTCGGGCGGATGGACGCCGACGTGGTCGCTGGGCGCCTTCGCCACGGTCGTCGGCCTCGGCCACGCTGGCACCCTGGCCTGGATGTTCGTCGGCGGCCTGTTCATCGGCTTCGGCACGCGCCTCGCCAACGGCTGTACCAGCGGTCACGGCATCTTCGGGTTGTCGAATCTCGAGTGGCCGAGCCTGGTCTCGACGGCGTGCTTCATGGCCGGCGGGATCCTCACCACGCAGGCGATCCATCGACTGGGCGTGGCGTCGTGGCTGTCATGACCGCGCTCTACGTCGCGTTCGGCGCGGCCTTCGGATTTGTCCTGAGTCGCTCCGGCGCCGCCGACTATGGGCTCGTGCAGGGCATGTTCCTGTTCGAGGAGTTTCAGCTTTACGGCATCATGGCCACGGCCGTGCTGCTGACGGCGCCGGGGCTGTGGTGGATTCGGCGTCGCGGCCACACGGCTCTCGGGGAGCCGCTCAAGGTGGAGCTGAAGCCGATGACTCGCGGCACGGCGGTCGGCGGGTTGTTGTTCGGCGTCGGCTGGTCGATCACCGGCATGTGCCCGGGCCCGATCCTCGTCAACATCGGCGAGGGGAAGGTCTACGCTCTTGCGGCGCTGGCCGGCGCACTGGTCGGCGCCGGGCTGTTCGGGTCGTTGTACCCACGTCTACAGGGAATCTTCCGCCTTCCGCCGGTCGCGACCCCGCGCCTGTCGCGGTGATAACCTTTTTCCGGCCGGGTGGTCCTGCTGGATGAGAAGGAGATCGCCATGAAGACGCTGCTGCGTGCGCTGGTCGCGTTCCTCGCGCTGGCGGGCACCGCCCATGCCCAGAACCTGGCTGGCAACTGGCAGGGCGTGCTGCAGGCTGGCCGCGACCTGCGGCTGGTGATCACGATCGCCGCCGCCGACGCCGGCGGCCTGCGGGGAGTGATGTACAGCATCGACCAGACCCCCCAGGGCATTCCGGTGACCGTCACGCTGCAGGGTTCGACCGTGAGGATGGGGATGTCCGGTATCGGCGGCGCCTTCGAAGGCACGATGACGGCCGACGGCAACACCATCGCCGGGACGTTTACGCAAGGGGGGAAGCCCCTGCCGCTCTCGCTGCAGCGCGCCACACCCGACACCGCGTGGGCCATCCCGCAGCCGCCGCGGGCGATGGCGGCGGATGCGCCGGCGGTCTTCGAAGTCGCCACGATCAAGCCGAGCAACCCCAATCAGCCAGGCAAGCTGTTTACCGTGAAGGGGCGGCAGGTCATCACCATCAACACCACGCTCGCCGACCTGATCACGTTCGCCTACGAGCTGCACCCGAGGCAGATCACCGGGGGGCCGGATTGGGCCGCCAAAGAGAAGTACGACATCACCGGGCAGCCCGAAGCGCAGGGCACGCCGAGCATGGTGCAGTTGCGGGCGATGGTGCGGCAGTTGCTGACGGACCGCTTCAAGCTGGCCTTTCATCGCGACAAGCAGGACCTGTCCGTCTACGCCATCGTCCTCGGGCCCAACGGGCACAAGCTGACGAAGAACGACACCAATCCCAACGGCCTGCCCGGTCTGCTCTTCCGCGGCCTCGGCGTCCTGCCCGCATCGAACGCCACCATTGCCGATCTGGCCGGGGTGATGCAGACCGCGGTCCTGGATCGGCCGGTGGTGGACCGCACCGGCCTGCCTGGCCGCTACGATTTCACGCTGCGGTGGACGCCCGACGAGTCGCAGTTCGCGGGGCTGGGCGTGCAGGTGCCGCCGCCGTCCAACGATCCGAACGCGCCTCCGGGGCTGTTCACCGCGATCCAGGAACAGCTCGGGCTGAAGCTGGATGCCACGCGAGCGCCGGTGGAAGTGGTCGTGATCGATCGCGTCGAGAAACCGTCCGAGAACTGACGTAGGGCGGGGCTTCAGCCCCGCCTCCGCGCGCCCGGGGTCTGAGGATCCCAGGACCTACGACGACGCAGGGCGTGGCTTCAGCCCCGCCTCCGCGCGTCCGGGTCTGAAAACCCCAGAGACCTCCGACGACGTAGGGCGGAGCTTCAGCCCCGCCTCCGCGCCACGGCGCGAATCGGGAGGCGTGAGTGTTCCCGGCGCCGCGGCTCGACGCGCCGAAGACCGCTCCGAGGGCGTGCAACCGCTGGCCGCGGGAATCGGGCCGCTCTCGCGTCCCTCAAACCCCGCTGGTCCCCCCAGCCTTCTCGCGGTCTTGC
>DATMDI010000496.1:0-6136 GCA_035557875.1 Vicinamibacterales bacterium | reverse complement strand
GCCAGGATCTTCTGCCGGCCGGTCACGGCACGCGCGATCTTGAAGGCGTTCTCGTTGGCCTCGGCGCCGCCGTTGGTGAAGAAGAACGCGTCGATGTCGCCGGGCGTTATTTCGGCGAGCTTCGCCCCCAGCCGCGCGGATCGCCGGTGGCGGCAATCGCCGCGGCAGTGCCGCCGTGATAGGAGCGGTAGCGGGCGAGAATCTTCTGACGCCCGGTCACGGCACGCGCGATCTTGAAGGCGTTCTCGTTGGCCTCGGCACCGCCGTTGGTGAAGAAGAACGCGTCGATGTCACCCGGAGTGATCTGGGCGAGTTTCGCGCCGAGACGGGCCCGCACCTCGGTCGTCATCGCCGGCGTGACGTAGGTGACCTTCTCCGCCTGCTCGGTGATGGCGGAAATCACCCGCGGATCGCCGTGGCCGATGTTCACCGACATCAGCTGGCTGTTGAAGTCGAGGAACCGCTTGCCTTCGGGCGTCCAGAAGTAGACGCCCTTCGCCCTGGCCACCGGGATCGGATTGACCGCGTCCTGCGGCACGTATTCGGTGATGGTGTGCTTCTTGGAGAGGGCGACGATCTCGTCACCGGTCATCGCGGGCTCCGTTTCAGAAATGAACCGGCGCCGGCGCGGCCGGTGAACCGCTCCCCGTCCACGATCACTTTTCCACGAGAGATCACGGTCTCGGTCACGCCGGTGACCTCACGACCCTCGTAGGGGTTGTAGTCCACCTTCATGTGCAGGGTCTTCGCCGACAGCCGCTGCGTGCGGTTCGGGTCGAAGACGACGATATCCGCGTCCGAGCCCGGCGCAATCGTGCCCTTGCGCGGGAACAGGCCGAAGATCTTCGCCGGCGAGGTGGACGTGAGCTCGACGAAGCGGTTGAGCGACAGCCGCCCGGTGCGCACGCCGCCGTCGTAGACCAGGCTCATGCGTGTCTCGATCCCGGGCGCGCCGTTGGGAATCTTCGAGAAGTCGCCCTCGCCTATCACCTTCTGCTCCTTCATGCAGAAGGGGCAGTGATCGGTGGAGATGGCCTGCAGATCGTTGAACGCCAGGCCGCGCCACAGCCGATCCTGCGTCTCGCGGGCGCGCAGCGGCGGGCTCATCACGTACTTGGCGCCGTCGAAGCCCGGCTCCTCGTAGTTGTCGTAGGACAGGAACAGGTACTGCGGACAGGTCTCGGCATAAGCCGGCAGTCCGCGATCGCGCGCCTCGGTCACCATTTCGAGCGCCTCGGCCGCCGACAGGTGCACGATGTAGATCGGCACGCCCGCCATCTCGGCGAGGGCGATCGCCCGGTGCGTGGCCTCCCCTTCCGCCCGCGCCGGACGGGTGAGAGCGTGATACTTGGGCGCGGTCTTCCCTTCCGCGAGCGCCTTCTTGACCAGCACGTCGATCACGCCGCCGTTCTCGGCGTGCATGCAGATGGTGCCGCCGTTCTGGCCGGTGCGCAGGAGCGCCCGGAAGATGCTGGCATCGTCGAGCATGAAGACGCCGGGATACGCCATGAACAGCTTGAACGACGTGACGCCCTGAGAGACCAGCGCGTCCATCTCCTGCTCCACCTGATCGGAGAGCTCGGTGATGATCATGTGAAAGCCGTAGTCGATCGCGGCTTTTCCTTCCGCCTTCTTCATCCACGTTTCCCAGGCGTGGTGCAGCGTCTGGCCGCGGTACTGGATGGCGAAGTCCACGATCGTAGTGGTGCCGCCGTGCGCGGCGGCGATGGTGCCGGACTCGAAGTCGTCGGCGGACGTGGTGCCGCCAAACGGCATGTCGAGATGCGTATGAACGTCGATGCCGCCGGGCAGCACGTATTTGCCCGTGGCGTCGATGGTGCGGTCGGCGGGCATCGCGAGCGCGGTCCCGATGGTCGAGATGCGCTCGCCCTCGACGAAGACGTCGCCCCTGTAGAGATCGGTCGCGGTGACGATGGTGCCGTTCTTGATCAGCAGCGTGCTCACGGCAGCTGCTCCGCCATCGGACCGTACGAGTCCGGCCGGCGATCGCGATAGAACTGCCAGACGCGCCGGACCTCCTCGATCACGTCGAGGTCCATCTCGGCCACCACCAGCTCCGTCTTGTCTTCCGATCCCATCGCCAGGAAGTTGCCGCGCGGATCGACGAAATAGGACGAGCCGTAGAACCGGCCGATGTTCCACGGCGCTTCGGTGCCGACGCGATTGCTGCACGCCATGAAATAGCCGTTGGCCACCGCGTGCGCCGGCTGTTCGAGCTTCCACAGATACTGCGACAGCCCCGCGACCGTGGCCGAGGGATTGAACACGATCTCGGCGCCGTTCAGGCCGAGGAGACGCGCGCCCTCGGGAAAGTGCCGGTCGTAGCAGATGTAGACGCCGATCGTGGCGAACCGCGTCCTGAAGACCGGATACCCGAGGTTGCCCGGCTTGAAGAAGTACTTCTCCCAGAAGCCAGACGTGTGCGGGATGTGGTTCTTGCGGTACTTCCCGAGATAGGTGCCGTCGTGATCGTAGACGGCCGCGGTGTTGTAGTAGACGCCCGCCTGCTCGCGCTCGTAGACCGGCACCACGATCGCCATGCCGTACTTCTTGGCGCGCTCGGCCATCAGGTTGGTGGTCGGCCCCGGCACCGGCTCCGCGATGTCGTACCAGTGCGCGTCCTGCGACGGGCAGAAGTACGGACCGTTGAAGATCTCCTGGAGGCCGAGGATCTGCACCCCCTTCTTGCCGGCTTCGTCGATGAGCGGCAGGTGGACGTCGATGGCCGCCTGACGGATCTGGTCGATGGGCGTGGCGGGATCGGTGAGCGGAGTGGCGGCCTGGATCAGGCCGCCGACGACTCGTCTCGGCATACGGAACCGTCCTCGTTGAACCGATAGCGTGTAGGGCGACTGACCGGCTCAATTATAGTTAGGGCTAGAGGTAAGCGGTTCTCCTGAGGATTGCCTTATGGCGACGAATCTTGCTGTTTCCTTCACGGGGCTGCGGTTCGAGAACCCGTTCCTGCTCGCCTCGGCCCCACCCACCGAGAGCGAGTCGAACATCACCCGCGCGTTCGACGACGGCTGGGGCGGCGTGGTCACCAAGACCATCGGCCTCCACCCGGTGGCGAACGTGGCCGGGCCCAAGACCAAGTTCCTGCGCGCCACGCCCGAGTCGACACAATTGTCGATGAAGAAACGTCCCGGCACGGCGCTGCACTCATCGTGGAACTGGGAGCTCATCTCCGACAAGACGCTCGAGTGGTGGGTGCCGCGCCTCGGGCGGATCAAGAAGGCGTACCCATCGCAGGTGCTGGTGGCGTCGATCATGGCCGGCTCCGGCAGCGACTCCGAGCTGAAGGCGTGGCAGACGCTGGCGAAGGCGTGTCAGGACGAAGGCGCCGACGCGCTCGAACTCAATCTCTCCTGCCCGCACATGGACCGGCCCGACATGGGGTCGAACATCGGCAAGGACCCTGAGCTCGTGTCCGTCGTCACGCAGGCGGTGAAAGAGGTGGCGCGGGTGCCCGTATGGGCCAAGCTGACGCCGTCCACGACCGACATCGTCGTCGAGGCGCGCGGCGCCTTCCTCGGCGGCGCCGACGCGATCTCATCCACCAACACGTTCCCGTCGCTGCCGCTCATCGACCCCGAGACGCTCGAGTTCGAAATGAACGTGGACGGCCTGGTCTCGAGCGGCGGCCTGGGCGGGCCCGCCATCCTGCCGCAATCGATCGCCAAGATGGCGCAGCTCACCCACGCGTTTCCCGACCACGCCTTCTCGGGCATCGGCGGCGTCGCCGAGTTCGGCCACGCGCTCAACTACTTCCTGCTCGGCTGCGGCACGGTGCAGGTGTGCACCGCGGCGATGCTCGATCACGCCATCGGACCGAACGTGCTGAAGCAGCTGCTGGCCGGAATGGCGGCGTGCATGGAGCGCAACGGCTGGTCGTCGCTCGACGACTTCCGCGGCCTGCGGCGCGACCGCGTCGTGGTGCACTCGAAGATCCGCCGCCCCGACGGCGAGATCTACCGCGGCGGATACGACGCCGAAGGGTACGCCGCGGCCGAGGCTGCCGCGGCCATCACGGGCGAGACTGCGCGCTGAGCGCTCGCGCATGAAGGCGGACCGCGACGTCGTCGAGCTGTCGGAGGACGTGTCGCACAGCCCGCTGTGGAATCCCGACCTCGCGCCCACGCCGCTCTCGCGCCGCACCTGGTCCACCTATCACATCGCCGCGCTCTGGATCGGCATGAGCGTGGTGATCACCACCTACACGCTGGCGTCCGGACTGCTGCAGCAGGGGATGACATGGTGGCAGGCCATGCTCACCATCCTGCTCGGCAACGTCGTCGTGCTGGTGCCGATGATCCTCAATGCTCACGCCGGCACCAAGTACGGCGTGTCGTTCCCAGTGCTGTGCCGCGCCAGCTTCGGCGTGCGCGGCGCCAACGTGCCGGCGATGCTGCGGGCGCTGGTGGCGTGCGGCTGGTTCGGCATCCAGACCTGGATCGGCGGGCTCGCGCTCGACACGCTGCTCCTGGCGGCGTGGCCGGGCTGGGCCGGCGTGCCGGGGCACGTGTGGATCGCGTTCGCGATCTTCTGGCTCGTGCAGGTGGCGATCATCATCCGCGGCCTCGAGGGCATCAAGCAGCTCGAAGGCTGGTCGGCGCCGCTGCTCCTGGCCGGCGGCGCGCTGCTGCTCGGGTGGGCAATCGTCCGCGGTGGCGGGCTCGGGCACATCCTCAGCGAGAGCACGCGCCTGCAGGCGAGACAAGTGCCCTTCTGGCAGCTGTTTCCCGCGGCGCTCACCGCCAACGTCGGCTACTGGGCGACGCTCAGCCTCAACATCCCCGACTTCACCCGCTATGCCCGCAGCCAGCGCTCGCAGGCGCTGGGCCAGGCGCTGGGGCTGCCGGCCACGATGACCGCGTTCGCCTTCATCGGCGTGGCCGTGACCAGCGCCACCGTGGTGCTGTTCGGTGAGGCGATCTGGGATCCGGTGGCGCTGATCGCGCGCATCGGCAACCCGCCCGTCATCATCTTCGGCGCGCTGGTCATCATGCTGGCCCAGCTCACGACCAACATGGCCGCCAACGTGGTGTCGCCCGCCAACGACTTCTCGAGCCTGGCGCCGCGCCGCATCAACTACGTCGCCGGAGGGCTCATCACCGCCGCCATCGGCGTCCTGATGATGCCGTGGAAGCTCTACGCGGATGCGGCAGCCTATATCTTCACGTGGCTGCTGGGCTATTCGAGCCTGATGGGTGCGATCGGCGGCGTGCTGATCGCCGACTACTGGCTGCTGCGCCGGCGCCAGCTGTCGCTCCCGGATCTGTTCAAGCCAGATGGGCGCTACGCCTATCGGAACGGCGTGAATCCCCGCGCGATCTGGGCGCTGGTGCTGGCCGTGCTCCCCGTGGTGCCGGGCTTCCTCCGCGCCGCCACGACGCCGGGCGGCACCGTCGCCGATCCGGGCGTGCTCGACACGCTCTACACCTACGCCTGGTTCGTCACCTTCATCCTGAGCGCCGGGCTCTATCTCGCCTTCAGCCGCAGATCTTCGTAGCACACGTGGCTGCGGGTCTTCAGACCCGCCTCTGCGAAGGCACCCGGCTCAGGGGAGCAGGTCGCCGGCGCGCACGAGACACCGCGGCAGACGCCCAGGCGCGACGCGCGCATCCGGCGAGAGTGGCTCGATCAGCTGATAGGCGCCTTCCGCGGGCAACGTATAGCGCACGACGCGATCCTCGGTCAGATCCACCAGCCAGTACTCCGGCACGCCGCTCTGCGCGTACACGTAGGCTTTGACGTCGCGATCGAAGTCGATCGACGAATCCGCGACCTCGACGAGGAGCAAGACGTCAGCCGGGCCGGGATGCGCCGACGCGTAGAAGTCGGCACGAGGTCGCAGCAGGACGACGTCCGGCTCGGGCTCGGTATACGGGCTCAGCCTGACCGGACCCTGCACCCGCACGATCGCCTCGTCGCCGGATACGCGTGAGCCGAGCAGGGCCACGGCCAAGTTGAACGGGAGGCGTGAGTGTTCCCGGCGCCGCGGCTCGACGCGCCGAAGACCGCTCCGAGGGCGTGCAACCGCTGGCCGCGGGAATCGGGCCGCTCTCGCGTCCCTCAAACCCCGCTGGTCCCCCCAGCCTTCTCGCGGTCTTGC
>DATMDI010000495.1:0-2433 GCA_035557875.1 Vicinamibacterales bacterium | reverse complement strand
AGGACGGGGTGGGCGCGGCGGCGGAGCGGGTCTGGGCCGAGGGGCCGGCGGCGGCACACGCCGCGAGCAGCAGGGCGAGCAATCGGACGGAGGACATGTCCGATTCTATCGGACCCCTGTCGGCGGGGCTGACGCCCGCCCTACGAGGGAAGCGTCCCTACCTGGCCCACCCGATCTACCTGACCCACCTGACCTCGGGGGTCACCGGAAGCGCGCCTGGAGCTTCTGGAGCGCGTCGTTGCCGGGACAGAGCGTTTCGTACGGCATCGTGGTGAGCGGTTCGGCCACCGTACCCGCCTGGCCGTGCATGTCCTGCGAGCCCTCGTCGATATAGAGCAGGCCGGTCACTACCTCGCCCTTCGATTGCGCGTCGCGGATATAAGCGTAGGCCCGGTCGCGGTCGGTGGGGTCGTAATCCTCGGCTACTTTGTGCAGCCGTACCCAGCTGCCGTCGTGCATCATCACGTTGCGCACGCTGCCGGCCTCGTAGTCGGCGGTGATCGCGGTGGCCGGCGGCACGAAGTCGGCCTGCACGATCTCGACGTTGTGCTCGCGCGTGTAGGCGTAGCTCTTGGTCGAGCCCTCGTGATCGTTGAAGGTGACGCAGGGCGAGATCACGTCCACGAACGCGAACCCCCGATGCGTGAGCCCGGCCTTGAGGATCGGCACGAGCTGCGCCTTGTCGCCCGAGAAGCTGCGGGCCACGAAGCTGGCGCCGAGCGTCAGCGCCAGCAGCGCTCCGTCGATCGCCTCCATGGTGTTGGCCTCGCCCTTCTTGCTGGTCGAGCCCTTGTCGGCCGCGGCCGAGAACTGTCCCTTGGTGAGGCCGTAGACGCCGTTGTTCTCGAGGATATAGAGCAGGTTGACGTTGCGGCGGATCGCGTGCGACATCTGGCCCATCCCGATCGACAGCGAGTCGCCGTCACCCGAGACGCCGATGTAGATGATGTCGCCGTTGGCGGCGTTGGCCCCGGTGGCGAGCGCCGGCATCCGGCCGTGCACGCCGTTGAAGCCGTGAGCATCGCGCAGGAAGTAGGCGGGTGTCTTCGACGAGCAGCCGATGCCCGACATCTTGGCGACGCGGTGCGGCGCAATCGACAGGTCCCAGAACGCCTGCACCACCGCGGCCGTCACCGAATCGTGGCCGCAGCCGGCACAGAGCGTGGTCATGGAGCCCTCGTAGTCGCGCCGCGTCAGCCCGAGCGCGTTCTTCTGCAGCGCCGGGTGGTGGACCGTGGGCTTGGGAATGAAAGTCATGGCCGCCTTCCTATGCTGCCTTTTCCAACTTGGCCTTGACGCCTTCGACGACGTGCGTGGCGCTCAGCGGAAACCCGCCGTAGTAGCGCACCGATTCCATGCGATCCATGGGAAACCCGGTGTCGAGCGTCAGCAGGTTGCGGAGCTGGCCGTCGCGGTTCTGCTCCACCACGAAGGTGATCTGGTGCGACTCGAGGAACGTCCGCACGTCGTCGCCGAACGGGAAGCCGCGCACGCGCATGTAGTCGATCGCCACGCCTTCCTTCGCCAGCTGATCGAGCGCCTCGACACAGGCAGCGTGGCAGCCGCCCACGGTCACCAGGCCCACCTTGGCGCCCGCCGCCTTACGCACCACCGGGGCCGGGACGGCCCGCGCGGCGCGCTGCACCTTCCGGTCGATGCGATCGAGCACTTCGGTGTACTCGGCATCGTCTTCGGTATAGGTGGCGTGCTTGGTGTGCCCGGAGCCGCGCGTGAAGTACGCGCCCTTCGGATGCACGCCGGGCAGGCTGCGATAGGGAATCCCGTCGCCGTCCACGTCGAGATAGCGCGAGAAGCTCTTGGCGCTCTCGAGCTCGTCGGCCGACAGCACCTTGCCGCGATCCGGCCGGTAGGCGTCGTCCCACTCGAGCCGCGGCACCATCCAGTCGTTCATGCCGATGTCGAGATCGCTCAGCACGAACACCGGCGTCTGGAAACGCTCGGCCAGGTCGAACGCCTTGACCGCCATCTCGAACGCCTCGCGCGGATCCGAGGGGTAGAGACAGATGTGCCGTGTGTCGCCATGCGACGCATAGGCGCACATCATGATGTCGCCCTGCTGCGTGCGCGTCGGCATGCCGGTGGACGGACCCGCGCGCTGCACGTCGAAGATGACGGCGGGAATCTCGGCGTAGTAGGCCAAGCCGATGAACTCGTTCATCAGCGAGATGCCGGGACCGGCGGTGGACGTGAAGGCACGCGCGCCGGCCCACCCGGCGCCGATCACCATGCCGACGGCAGCGAGCTCGTCCTCGGCCTGGATGATGGCGTAGCGGTTCTTGCCGTCGGCGGTGCGGCGGTACTTCTGACAGAAGCCGCTGAACGCGTCCATCAACGACGTGGAGGGCGTGATCGGATACCACGCGCCCACCGTGGCGCCGGCGTACACGCACCCGAGCGCCGCGGCGGTGTTGC
>DATMDI010000494.1:0-2365 GCA_035557875.1 Vicinamibacterales bacterium | reverse complement strand
ACCGCGAGCGTGCCGATCGCGAAGAACTGGACCAGGAATGTCCGCGCAATGGCCTCGGCCTCGAGGTCGGCCTGCGCCAGCCGCTGCGGCCGTGGTGCCACGGTGAGTCGCCAACCCGGTACTACCTCGGCGCCATCAATGCCGGCCGGACGCAGATCGGCGACCATGTCGTTCGCCTTTGACGCAACCCAGTCAGCGAGCGTCGAGGGGTTGACGACAAACCCCTGCGCGAACGTGCCGTCAGGCGTCTGGACCTGCCGCACTGCGACCAGTGACGGTTTGTTGTCGAACGAAAGCGTTCGCCAGAGGAGCGGAGAGATCGTGATCGTGACCGGTGCCGGTACAGATACCGGCGGTACTGGCACGGGTGCCGCTGGCGGAAGCACGGGCGCCGTCTGCGTTGACACGGGTACTGTCGGAGCGAACGCCTGCTGCGAGTACACCTGGTTCGGGTTGCTGTTCTGCGAGTAGACCTTGGGATCGACCTGGATCACCTGCGTCTGCTGCGACGCCGACGCCACGGAAGTTGCTGGTGGCGGCGGTGGCGATGTCACTGGGGGCGGCGGTGACGGCGGCGTCGCTCGTGCCGGTGAGGCTGGCTTGGTTTTCGGCGCACGCGCGGGCACAGGAAGCATGGCCACGAGCGGCGGCGACAGGTCCTGCTTCACGCGCGCTCGAAATGCTTGATGGGCAGCATGCTGCTGCGGTTCCGACAACGCCGGCACATCGTCATTGATCGTCGGTGTGCTCACCTTGCCGTTGGCGTCGAGCTGGAAGTAGCCCAGCACCAGCGCGTCTTCGGCGCCGCGCGCGAGCGGCGACGGGGAGACGTTGAGCCCGGGAGACGCGTTCGGGTCGTGCATCAGGTTCTGATAATGAAAGTAGGGCCGCCGCACTTCACGCACGATCAGCGCTTCGAGCTGGCCGGTCAGCTCCCGCGCCAGCACCTGGGCGCGATCGTCGGCAGCCCGCCGAGGCGCATTGCTGACGTCCTGTTGCCGCGCCCGCACGTCGTGCCAGCCCGAGTAGAACCACGCGCCGAGCAGCGCCGCCACCAGCACCGCCAGGACGACGGCCGCAGAGATCGCGCGCGGCAGCGTTCTGGCCGCGGTCATCGCGCGAGCCGCCAGGCGTAGCCAGCGCCTTTCACGGACACGATCAGTGACGGCTGCGCCGGATCGATCTCGAGCTTCTTGCGCAGCACCGCGATCGCCATGTCGACGGCGCGTGTCTGCAGATCGCTCCGCTGGCCGAACACCTGCTCGAGCAGTTCGGCGCGCGACACCACGCGATCCTGGTGGCGATGCAGCCAGCGGACGATGCCAATCTCGCGAGGTGTGAGCGAAATACGCTCGTCGCCGCGCACCACGACCATGCGCAACAGATCGATGACCGCGCCGTCGATCCGCAGTTCGTCCAGCGACTCGCCCGCGGGCGCGCGTCGGCCGAGGACGCGGACGCGGGCCAGCAGCTCACGCGCCGAAAACGGCTTGGTGACGTAATCGTCAGCGCCCTCGACCAGCCCGCGAACCTTGTCGTCCTCGGAGGCGCGCGCGGTCAGCATCAGGATCGGCAGGCCGGGCCGCGCCGCCCGCAGCCGGCGGCACACCTCGACGCCATCCATCCGCGGCAGCATGAGATCGAGCACGACGAGATCGAACACCTCCCGGAGGCCGGTCTCGACGCCCATCACGCCATCGCCGACGGCGGTCACCGTATGGCCGTCGCCCTCGAGCAGATCGACGATGCCATCGCGGAGGCTCGCTTCGTCTTCGACAAGCAGGATTCGCACGCAGCGGGCATTGTGCCACGCGCTGTGTCAGGCGTGTGTAAGGGTGCTCCTTACGGAAGCCTGACGTCGGGCGCTGGAATATCGCGCTAGTGTGATCGGCATGTCACTCACCCTTCGTCATTCGCTTGCTCTCGGCATCGCGGCAGGCTGCGTTGCCGCGCTCTCCGTCTCGGTCTCCGCCAGCGGCGCCGCCACCCAGGCGGATCTCGATGCGCTGTTGACGCGCTACGACCGCGCGCCGAACGGGCCCGTAAAGAACGCGCTCGCCGCCGAGATCGACGCGGCGGCGCACCAGAAGTACGCCACCGTGTCACGGCTCTACTGGCATACCAGCCTCGAGTCGGCGATGGAGGCCGCGCGTGCGCACGGACGGCCGATTCTGCACCTGCGCATGCTCGGCAGGCTGGACGAGGATCTCTCCTGCGCGAACAGCCGGCTGTTCCGCGCGACGCTCTATGCAAACCAGGAGGTCAGCGCATTCCTCCGCGAGCGCTTTGTCCTCTATTGGTCGAGTGAGCGGCCGGTACCCCACGTGACGATCGACTACGGCGACGGACGCAGGCTCGAACGGAC
>DATMDI010000493.1:0-8489 GCA_035557875.1 Vicinamibacterales bacterium | reverse complement strand
GTCACCGTCTTGCCGCCGGCGCGCGACAGGTTGCCGACCACGGTCATCTGCTGCTTGACCGCTTCGAGCGGTTTCAGAATCGGCGTGATTTCGAGCTCACCCGCCGCCGCCGGCATCCAGTAGTTCGTGGGCGAGGCCATGGGCGCGCCGTTCGGGAAGTAGATCGCCCCGAAGCGCATCGGCGGCTTCGCCGGCGACTGGGCCAGCGCCTGGAACGCCGGCACCATCGACTCGAGGAACGGCAGCGCCAGCGTCGTGCCCATTCCCTTCAGCACGGTCCGGCGCGAGAGCGATTTCCTGGTCACGAACATGACGACTCCCTGGGCAGTCTCTGGTAAACCGGCTCAACGCCGTTCGCGATCTGGCGGCTCATCGCCGCGCGGTCTGCGGCGCCGCCACATCCGCCTTCCGGCGCATCTGGAACGGCGCGCTCTTCACAATACCCAACACCAGCGTCGAGAAGCGGTTGCCGCTCTGCGCGGCGTCGCGGACGATGCCGCGCACCACGGGCATGTCGTAGTGCTGCAGGCCGCGGCCCAGGCCGTAGGTCATCAGCTTCTCGGTGAGCGTGCCGACGAACACGTCCGGCTGCGTCAGCAGCGCCGAGCGGAGCCCGGCGACACCCACCGCCCGCTCGCCGTCGGTCATGGCCCCTTCGGCGTTGACGTCGAAGCCGGCATCGCGCGTCCGCCAGGCGCCGATCGCGTTGAAGTTCTCGAGCGTGAATCCCAGCGCGTCCATCGTCCGGTGGCAGCTCGCGCACGAGGGGTTGGCGCGATGGCTCTCGAGCCGTTCCCGGATCGTCCTCGGTTTCGCGCCCGCCGTCTGCTCGAACGGCGGCACGTTGGCCGGGGGCGCCGGCGGAGGCGAGGCCAGCAGGTTTTCCAGAATCCACTTGCCGCGCAGGGTCGGCGCCGTGCGGTCGGCGTGCGAAGTGGCGAGCAGGATGCTGCCCTTGCCGAGCAGGCCGCGCCGGGCTTCACCGGTGAGCGTCACGCGACGGAACCGGCTCCCGTAGACCCCTGGCAATCCGTAGTGCTTGGCCAGCCGCTCGTTGACGAACGTGTAGTCGGCGGTCAGCAGGTCGAGCACGTTGCGATCCTCGCCGACGATGCTGGCGAAGAAGAGCTCGGTCTCGCGCCGGAACGCGTCGCGCAGGTCGTTGTCGAAATCGGGGAACTCGTCGGTGTTGGGCGCGATGTTCTGCAGGTTGCGGACGTGGAGCCACTGTCCCGCGAAGTTCTCCACCAGCGCAGCGGCCTTCGGGTCGGCCAGCATGCGCCGCACCTGGGCTTCGAGGACCGCCGGCTGGCGCAGGCGCCCCGCCGCGGCGAGGTCGAGCAGCGCGTCGTCGGGGATGCTGCTCCACAGGAAGAACGAGAGCCGCGATGCGAGCTCGAGATCGTTGAGGCGATAGGACGCGCCGGGCGCCACCGCGGTCGGGTCTTCCTCGATGCGGAAGATGAACGTGGGACTCGCCAGCAGGCGGCGTACGGCAAGCTGCACGCCGGTGTCGAAGCTGCCCTTGCTTCGGCCGTCGCGGTAGAACTCCATCAGCGGCGCCAGGTCGCCGTCGTTCACCGGACGCCGGTAGGCGCGCCGGGCCAGCCCGGACAGGATCCGCCGCGCGCAGGGTTCCTCCGCGACGTCGATCTGCGACGCAGACCGACCGGCCGGCGCCGGTTGGCGGCTCACAGAGCGAGCCGCTTCCGCGGGTCGGCATACGAACACCTTGCGGCGGCTGGGTGTGTCGCCCGCGCCCGTCGGGTTGAACGGACCGGTCACGGTGAGCGCCTTCACGTGCGGACGGCCGGTGGAATCGTAGGTACCGGCGGTGCTACGGAGGAAGGGGCGCAAGCGGTTGGTGTTCTCCGCGATCTTGCGAACGAAGGCGGCCGCCACGAGATGCGGCCCCGCTGTCACGGCGACGCGCACGCGCAGGCGCGCGTCGGTGGCGTCGGACCGGGCCGTGATGGCGCCGGTCTGCCCGGCCTCGGCGTCGCCGCCGACCGGACCGAGGAACACCCGCTCGCCGTCGACGGAGATTTCGAGCTGGTGCTGGTGCTCGAGCCCGCGAATCGCCTCGAGATTGGTGCGCGTCAGCGCGACCTGGAACTCGTACTCGGCGTCGAGCGGAAACGTGTGGCGCACGCCGAGGCCGCCCACGGTGCCGAGGGGCAAGCCTTCAAGGTGCTGGCTCTGCGACTGATCGCCCCGCGTGTAATACGTATCCGAGCCCGGCGCGGTCGTGGGATCGCCGATGGCGAGCGCGCTCACGCGATCGGCCGCCGACAGGTAGCGATCGAGCAGCGACGGTGACACGACGAGCAGATCGGCGTTGTTGTCGAAGCCGAACGCCGAGTCGTCGGCCGGGAGCAACGACTTCACGTCGACTTCGACGGCGAGCAGGTCGCGCACCACGTTGGCGTACTCGGCCCGGTTGAGCCGGTGCAGCAGCGGCCGCCCGGGGTTCGGCGTCGCCGAGCGATCGAGCGCCGTGGTCAACGACGTCAGCACCGTGGACAGCGTCGCGTCGTCAGGCCGCGGCATTCCGGGAGGCGGCATCGCGCCGGTCCGCAGCTTGCGCACGACCGACTCCCACGCGTCGGGTGCCGCCGCAACGTTGCCCGGGTCGAGCATGTCGAGCGCGAGGTCGCCGGTGCGCAGCCGCTGGTTGTGACAGGTCGCACAGTAGCGATCGAGGACGGCGCGGGTGGCTACAGTCGCGCTCGCCCCCGGGGCCGACACAGTGGCCGGCGCCTGTCCCGCCTGGCCGGGAGCGGCCGCAAGCGACATCGTGGCCACGGCCGCAAGCCAGAGGCATGCGGCCACGCGCGTCAAGGGCCGTCTCGGGCCGCGATCGGCCCGAGGGCCTGGCGAATTCACCGGCATGAATGAAAAGTCGATTGTTTATAGCATTTTAGCCCGTGCCCGTCACATAGCCAAGACAGGTGAGACGGCTGCAGGCACTATCATGCTGACACTGGCTGACTCAACCACTCGAAGGGTCGAACCGCATGGACGCTCCCCGATTTCTCGATGAGATTGCGGCACGCCACGGCTGTGCCGCTCCGCTCGCCCGCAAACTGATCACGGATTGCCTCGCCGCCCTGCACGAGGCGAGCTACAAGCGCGGCACGGCCGCCGGAGTCGAGGCCGCCCACGCCGAACTGGGCGGGCTGGCGGCCTGGCACCTGATGGGCCTCGTCGTGGACGCGGCCGACACCGGTGATCCCGGCACGCTGGTGCGGGCGTACACGCGCGTGGAACCCGATCCCGCGCAGTACGATGCGATCGCCCAGGCGTGGGACAAGGACTGAGTCGAGCACGGAATAGGGCCGGCCGCCACCGGCAGGACGGGCAAGGCGGGTGGGCCGGGCGAGGTCAAGAGCGGCGCGACGCGTCGATTTTGATGTCGTGTTCGCGTGCTTTACGGTCGGACCAGCGCTTGAGCCACCAGAAGAGCCCGACCGAAATCCCCACCACCAGCACGATGCCAGCGGTGCCCCACCGGAGGAAATCGAAGACGAATTCGGGGGTGTCACGCATTGGCACGACTGTACTTCGGGGCTGAGCTCGGGGCTGAGCCGTTTTTCCCGCCGTCCGCACCTTGCTCTGTGGAGGGAATTTCATGCCCACAGTCACCGAAGCGCAGGCGCCAGCCCAGCACGCCACGCACGTCCGCGAGCACGGCAGTGTGCTGGCCGACGCCGAGAAGCGGCTCCTGGTGTGGCTCGCGCAGCGGCTGCCCCGCCGCATCAATTCGGATCACCTGACCGCCCTCGGCGCGCTCGGCACGATCGCGGCGGGCGCGGCGTTCGCGGCGGCAGCGTGGGATCGGCGCGCACTGCTGCTCGTGCCGGTGATGCTGGCCGTCAACTGGTTCGGCGACAGCCTCGACGGCACGGTCGCGCGCGTGCGCGGCCACCAGCGTCCGCGCTATGGGTACTACCTCGACCACGCAGTCGATCTGGTCAATGCCACCGCGCTCTTTGCCGGCATGGCGTTCTCGGGCCTGATGGACCCTCGCCTTGGCCTCGCCTTGCTCGTCGGCTACGTCACGTTGTGCGCGGAATCCTTCCTCGCCACCCACGCCGTGGGCGTCTTCCGCATCTCGTTCTCGGGCGTGGGCCCGACCGAGTTGCGAATCCTGCTCTCGATCGGTGCCCTGGCGGCCATCGCCCGGCCAGTGGTCGCGCCCTTCGGCCTCGGCCCGGTGGCGCTGTTCGATCTCGGCGGCGCCATCAGCGTCGCCGGCATGGCGATCGCGTTCGGGGTCTCGACGTGGCGCAACGCCGGCGTGCTCTATCGCGCCGAGCCCCTCCCGCCCCGGGACCGATGAGCCGCGCGGCCCGGTTCGTCTGGGTGGGCGCGGGCGGGTTCGTCGTGCACGCCGCCACCCTCCAGGGCCTCGTCAGCCTGGCCGGCTTCGGCTACCCGGCGGCCACCGCATTGGCCGTCGAGGCGTCCATCCTGCACAACTTCCTCTGGCACGAGGGGTGGACCTGGGCGGACCGCGGTGCCCCGAGGGTCGGCATCGCGCCGGAGACCAGCGTCCGCGCGAAGCGCTGGGCCCGGTTCCTCCGCTTCAACGGCCTGACGGCCGTCGTCTCGATCGGCGGCAACATGGCTCTGATGGCCCTCTTGGTCGGCGTGCTCCACGCCCCGCTGCTCGTCGGCATGGCGGTCTCGGTGGCGGCGCTGAGTGCGATCAACTTCACCTGCGCCGATCGGTTCGTCTTCACGAGATAGCTACACTTTTGGCACCTATAGTG
This sequence comes from Vicinamibacterales bacterium, assembly GCA_035557875.1. Taxonomy (GTDB): domain Bacteria; phylum Acidobacteriota; class Vicinamibacteria; order Vicinamibacterales; family UBA2999; genus DASYRM01. The sequence goes on along the minus strand of DATMDI010000493.1, from coordinate 3,714 downwards.
CCTGTTGAGACATGACTGTAGTCACCTCAGGCTATCTATCTACGGCTGAATTTGACTACACTGGTCGCCACGCGCGCGGCGGCTAGACCGGTGCGGCGGCGTCGTTGGATCGGCGTCCGCGCCCAGCCCCGGCGCGACCAGGAAGGGGGCCCTCGTGGCGTTTCGATCAGCCGGCACGCACGACATCAACGCAGTGCTGTCGCTCGATGAGCTCGGCGCTTTCGCCGACGCCGGCAACAACCCAGCCGAGACGCTCAAGAACGTCGTGGGCCTCATCGCCAAGCGATTCGGCACCGACGTGTGCTCGGCGTATCTACTCGAGCCCGACCGCGTCAACTTGATCCTCGCCGCGACCGTCGGGCTGCGGCCTGAGTGCGTCGGCACGCTCCGCCTCGGCCTGCACGAGGGTCTCGTCGGCCTGGTCGCCGAGCTGGTCCGGCCGGTGGCCGTGGAGCACGCGCAGGCGCATCCGCGCTTCAAGTATTTCAGCGAGGCGGGCGAAGAGCCGTTCCAGTCGTTCCTCGGCGTGCCGCTCATCGACAACGGCGTGCTGCAGGGGACATTGGTGGTGCAGACGCTCGAGACGCGCCACTTCTCCGACGAGGAGATCGAGGCGATGACGGCGGCCGCCACCCAGGTGGCCCCGATCATCGGCGAGGCCCGCGTCGTGCACCGGTTCATCGCGCCGGCGCAGGAAAAGCTGTGGGCGCTCGCGCGCAACCTGTGGTGGAGCTGGGACCAGGACTCCTGCAGCCTGTTCCAGGATCTGGAGCCGGGACGCTGGAGTGAGCTGAATCACAATCCGATCTCGCTGCTTCAGGAAACCCCGCTGACGCAGATCGAGAAGCGCGCCGGCGAGCTGGCGCTGCACAGCCGCATCAACTACGCCTACCGCCGGCAGCGCGAGTATCTCGAGGCGGACCAGACCTGGGCGGCGACGCACGCGAGCGTCCTGCGCCCGCGCCCCGTCGGCTACTTCTCGGCCGAGTTCGGACTGCACGAGTCCTTCCCGATCTATTCCGGCGGTCTCGGCGTGCTCGCCGGCGATCACATCAAGAGCGCATCCGACCTGGGTGTGCCACTCGTCGGCATCGGCCTCTTCTACGGCCAGGGCTATTTCCGTCAGCGGCTCGATCGCAACGGGTGGCAGCGTGAGGAGTACCTCAGCTCCGACACCACCCAGATGCCGATGGAACCCGCCATCGGCGAGAACGGCGAGCCGGTGACGGTGCAGCTCGAGACGCGCGGCGGCGTCATCGCCGCCAAGGTCTGGCGCGTGCGCGTCGGGCGCTGCGACCTGCTGCTCCTCGACTCGAACGTCGAGGGCAACTCGCCCGAGGACCGCGATCTGACCGCGCGCCTCTACGGTGGCGACGCCCGCGTACGCATCCGCCACGAGCTGCTGCTCGGCGTCGGCGGCCACAAGGCGCTGCGCGCCATGGGCATCACGCCATCGGTGCTGCACCTCAACGAGGGGCACAGTGGATTCGCCGTGCTCGAAGCGATCCGCAGCCGGATGATCGAGGAAGGCATCGGCTTCCACTCCGCGGTGGCGCGGGTCGCCCGCGAGGTCGTGTTCACGACGCACACGCCGGTGCCGGCCGGGCACGACCGCTTCCACGAAAGCCTGATCGAGGAGCATCTCGGGCCGCTGCGCGATCAGCTCGGCATCTCGCTGCACGAGCTCATGGCGGTCGGCCGCGAGAACCCGGACAACCCGCACGAGGACTTCTGCATGACCGTGCTGGGGCTGAAGCTGTCGCGGCGCGCCAACGCGGTGTCGGCGCTGCACGGCGAGGTCTCGCGCGCGATGTGGACCGGGCTCTTCCCGGGGCGGAGCGAGGAGGCGGTCCCCATCGGGCACATCACCAACGGCGTGCACGTGCCGACCTGGCTCGCGCCGCAGATGTCCCGCCTCTACGACCGCCACCTCGGCCTCGAGTGGCGCCAGCAGAGCGGCCAGGCCAAGGTCTGGGAGGGCATCGAGAACGTCGACGACGGCGAGCTGTGGGAGACGCACCTGATTCTCAAGGCGCGGCTCATCGAGTTCGTGCGCCGGCGGGCCGTCGAGCAGGCCACGTACCGGAACGAGCCCAAGGAAACGATCGCGCGCCTCTCGCGCATGATGAGCCCCGACGCGCTCACGATCGGCTTCGCGCGCCGCTTCGCCACCTACAAGCGCGCCAACCTGATTCTGCGCGACCTCGAGGCCCTGGCCGAGATGGTGAACGACCCCAAGCGGCCGGTGCAGTTCATCTTCGCCGGCAAGGCCCATCCGCACGACGAGCCCGGCAAGCGCGTGCTGCAGGAGATCGCGCAGATGATGCGCGAGACGACCTTCGGGGCCAAGTTCGTGTTCGTCGAGGATTACGACATCAACGTCGGCCGGGTCCTGGTGCAGGGTGTGGACGTGTGGCTGAACAACCCGCGCCGGCCCCTCGAAGCCTCGGGCACGAGCGGCCAGAAGGTGGTCCTCAACGGCGGACTCAACCTGTCGGTGCTCGACGGCTGGTGGGCGGAGGCCTACGACGGGCTCAACGGGTTCTCGATCGGCACCGGCCGCACCCATGCCAACATGGACGTGCACGACGAGCGGGACGGCCGCGACCTGTACCGCACGTTGAAGGACGAAGTGATCCCGCTCTTCTACAACCGCGACCAGGACGGGCTGCCGCGCGGCTGGATCCGCCGCATGAAGCGGACGATCCGCACGCTCGGCTGGCGGTTCAACGCTGACCGCATGGTGATGGACTACGCCACCAGACTGTATGTGGCGGCGGCTGGTGGCACCTCGAGCGATACGAGGCTGTCGGGATAGCACGAAGACGGGGCTGACAGGCGGGGCGGAAGCCCCGCCCTACGATCCGGTTGTAGGCCGCAACGGAGAGACGACGATGCGCGTGACCGGGTACGACACTGGCGGGTTCTACGACGAGATGTTCGATGCGGCATCGCTGCCGCGCCCCGAGGCGCAGCTCCTGCTCGACACGATCAAGGCGCTCGGTGACGGCCAGCTCGAACGCTGCCAGCAGGCCGCCGAGCGCATCCTCGTCCAGCTCGGCATCACCTTCAACGTCTACGGCGACTCGGCCGGCACCGAGCGGCCGTTCCCCTTCGATCTGGTGCCGCGCATCGTCACGGCCAAGGAATGGGACTGGATCGAGCGCGGGCTCAAGCAGCGCATCCACGCGCTCAACCAGTTCATCAACGACATCTACCACGAGCAGAAGATCATCAAGGACGGAGTCATCCCGGAGGAAATCGTCCGCTCCGCCGCGTTCTACCGGCCGCAGTGCGTCGGCATCGACCCGCCGAAGGGCGTGTGGTGCCACATCACCGGCACCGATCTGGTGCGCCACTCCGACGGCCAGATCTACGTCCTCGAGGACAACCTGCGCGTACCCTCGGGCGTGTCCTACATGCTCGAGAACCGCGACCTGATGAAGCGCACGTTCCCGCAGGTGTTCGATGGCCTGCGCGTGCGGCCGGTCTTCGAGTATCCCAGCCTCCTCCTCGAGACGCTCGAAGCGATCGCGCCGCGCGGGGTCACCACCAAGCCGGTGGTGGTGCTGCTCACGCCGGGTATGTACAACTCGGCCTACTTCGAGCACAGCTACCTGGCGCAGAAGATGGGGATCCCGCTGGTCGAGGGGCGCGACCTGGTCGTGGAGGACAAGTCGGTGTGGATGCGCACCACCAAGGGGCTGCGCCGGG
>DATMDI010000492.1:0-2162 GCA_035557875.1 Vicinamibacterales bacterium | reverse complement strand
GCTTGTCCTCAGGTTGCACCGGGTACTGAGTCGCGAAGGCCGACCCTACAGCATTACGTTCGCGCCGGAGCCGATCTGCTGGACCGAAGCCCCCGAGCGCCTTTCAGTGCTGCGCAGCCAGCGCATCCGCTGGCAGCGCGGCCTCTGCGAGAGCCTGTGGCTGAATCGCGAGCTGCTCTTCAGCCGCCGCGGCGGCTGGGCAGGCTGGGTGTCGTTTCCCTTCACCTTCCTCTTCGAGTGTCTCAGCCCCGTCGTCGAGTGCCTCGGGTTGGTCTACTTCATTGGCGGTTACCTGCTCGGCCACGTCGACGTGGAAATCGCTCTCGCGTTCCTGCTCGTCAGTGTCGGCTTTGGCACCCTGCTTTCAGCCAGCTCGCTTCTACTCGACGAGACCTCGTACCACACCTATCCGCGTCCCCGGCAAATCGTGGTGCTGCTCATCGCCGCGATCGTCGAGAACCTGGGCTATCGCCAGCTCACCGCCTATTGGCGGCTGATCGGTCTGGTGCAGTGGACAGTCGGCGCGCGGCAGACGTGGGGCGAGATGAAGCGCACTGGCTCCTGGACGAGTGAGCTGTCCACGCCGCCAAGCCCGACGACGGTAGCACGGCCGTGACGCGTGGCACGTGGGCCGGGGCTTTAGCCCCGGCGAGAGTGGCCACCTCCGCCAAGGCTCCGGCGAATGAGATGCGCGCCTTGCGCGCCGAGCGGACACGTGCCCTCGAGATGGCCAGACGAAGCCAGGAGTTTCTGTCTCACGCCAGCCACGAAATCAGGACGCCTCTCCACGGCATCGTCGGCTACGCGTCGCTGCTCTCGGGGACAGAGCTGACCGACGAACAGCGATCGCTGGCCGATGCGCTGCGAGCCGGTGTCGATTCGCTGCTCGACGTGGTCAACGACGTGCTCGACCTGTCGCGGCTCGATGCCGGTGCCATGCGCCTCGAGCCGCAGGCGTTCAACGTCAACACGCTCGTGCAGGGCGTGGCGCGCCAGTTCGGTGCCGAAGCGTGGACGAAGGGCCTCGAGCTGAGCGTGGAGACGAGCGGCGTGACTCACGCGGATCTGGTGGGCGATCCCGGCCGCATCCGGCAAGTCCTCGCGAACCTCGTGGCCAACGCCGTCAAGTTCACCGATGCCGGCGCGATCTCGATCGAGGTCAGTACCACGGCGCGGCGCAGGAAACGCGGCGCGCAGGGCGCGTGCGGACTGCGCATCGCAGTCGCCGACAGCGGGCCTGGTGTGTCCCGTGAGGCCAGGGCACGGCTCTTCACGCCGTTCTCGCGTCTGGCGCCGGCGGGCGGATCCCGGAAGCCTGGCGCCGGGCTTGGGCTTGCGATCTCGAAGCAGCTCGTCGGACTCATGGGCGGCCGCCTGACCTTCACCCCCAATGCGAACGGCGGCTCGGTGTTCATCTTCACGGTCGGCGTGAGGGAGGGGACCGCGTCGTTCCATCCCGAGCTTGGCCAGCCCGATGCGGCGATGCTGCGCGTCTACGTCGCGGACGACGACCCGCTGTCACGGCGTGAGCTGCTGATGACGCTCTCGACGGAGGGAATCGGCGTGTCGGGATCGGGGCCGGCAGCCACGCTGGACGATGCGCTGCGGTCGGCGGAGGCCGCGGGCAGGCTGCCCGCGATCGTGATCGTCGGCCACGTGCTGGACGAGGACGGCGATCTCCGGATCGCGTCGCGTCTGGCCGCCAATGCACGGTTGGCGAAAGTGCCGCTGCTGCTCGCACCCATTTCAGGGATGCGCGGTCACGCCAGGGCCGTGCACGAAGCCGGGTACACCGCGTACCTCCCGCGGCCGTTCCGCTGCGGCGAGCTGTACCAGTGCTTGCGCGCCGTGTTGCGGCGTCTGTCTCGCCAGGCCGCGCCAGGCCACGCGAGCGATGTCGATGAAGCCGCGCCGCTCATCACCCGCCACCGCCTGGCAGACGAGCAGCGGCTGGCTGCAGCCGGTCGCGTGCTCATTGCCGACGACGACCCGGCCAACCTCAGGGTGACGCGGCTGCAGGTCGAGCGCCTCGGCCATCCGGCGGATGCCGTGGAGAACGGTGCCGAGGCCGTTGCGGCCGTCATGCGTGGCGACTACCAGGTTGTCCTGATGGATTGCCAGATGCCGACGATGAACGGGCTCGTGGCGGCGGCTGAAATCAG
>DATMDI010000491.1:0-2764 GCA_035557875.1 Vicinamibacterales bacterium | reverse complement strand
CGATCTATTCCGGCCTCCCGCGTCCTGGACGGACGCGCGGACCGCACGCGCCCGCTCTGCAGCTACCCCCAGGCCGCCACCTACAAGGGCTCGGGCAGCACGGACGAGGCCGCCAACTTCGTCTGCCGGTAGTTTCGGACGAATTCTGATGGGCTCGAGGCTCAGCCAAGATTGGGTTTAAGCTAAGGGGCGACCCGGGATAGCCGCACAAGGAGTACAGGTCATGAGGACGCTACTCGTCGCTGTCGTCGGCACACTGCTCGGCGCGACCACGGCACTCGCCGAAGAGACGCCGACTTTCTATCGCGACGTCCTGCCCATCCTGCAGACCAACTGTCAGAACTGCCACCGCCCCGGCGAGGTGGCGCCGATGTCGCTCGTCACCTACGAGCAGGCGCGCCCCTGGGCGCTCGCGATCAAGAAGGCGACGCAGTCGAGGGCCATGCCGCCCTGGTTCGCCGAGCCGGGTTTCGCGCGCTACGCCAACGAGCACGAAAAGGTGCTGTCGGCGCAGGCGCTCGACACGCTGGCGCGGTGGGCCGATGGCGGCGCCCCCGCCGGCGATCCCGCGACCGCGCCGCCGGCGCGGGTCTTCCCCAGCGGCTGGAACATCACGCCCGACGTCGTCGTCGAGATGCCGAAGCCGTTCGAGCTGCCGGCGCGCGGCACCATCAACTACAAGTACGTGCTCGTCAAGACCAACTTCCCCGAAGACATGTGGGTGGTGGCCGCCGAAATGCGGCCCGGCGATCCCGCCGTGCTGCACCACGGCAAGGTATGGGTGCGGCCGCCTGGATCGAAGTGGATGGAGAAAGCCGAGCCGGGCGAGGCCTACGAGACCGAGACGCAGCGCGACATCCTCGGCCGCAATTCGGTGGAGGAAGGGAACGACATCCTCGGCAAGTTCAATCCCGGCCTCGGACCGCAGCGGTTCGATCGCCAGGGCGCGGCAAAGTTCATCCCGAAGGGGTCCGATCTCGTGTTCGAGCTTCACTACACGACGTCGGGCAAGCCCGCGTCCGACGTGTCGAAGTTGGGGCTCGTGCTCACGAAGACGCCGCCCGACACGCGCTATTTCTTCCACGCCGGCCCGACGGCGTTGAATCTGGCGATCCCGCCGAACGACGGCAAGGCTGAAGTGGTGAGCGAAGTGACGCTCGGCGAGGATGCGCGCCTCGTGTACGCGCAGCCGCACATGCATCTGCGCGGCAAGGATTTCGAGCTGCGCGTCGTGTCGCCCGATGGCGTGAGCCAGACCGTGCTCAAGGGCCGCTTCGATTTCGAGTGGCAGATGGGCTACGAGCTCGCCGAGCCGGTACCGATTCCCAAGGGCTCGAAGCTGCAGTTCATCACCCACTTCGACAACTCGAAAGGGAACCGCTTCAACCCGGATCCCGAGACCAAGGTGCTCTGGGGTCCGCAGAACTGGGACGAGATGAGCAACTGCTTCATCGGCGTGCTCTTCGATCGCAGCACGGCGCCCGAGAAGGTCTTCCTGAAATCGGGTCCGAGCCTGCTGCCGCGCGCCGAGTACGGTCCGACCCTGGAATCGTTCAACCAGGTGCCCAAGGACGCCGTCGCAGCCGCCTCGAATGGCGATGCCCCTGGCGGCCGCGCCGGGCAGTAGCACGCGCATGGCGGGCACGATCCCCCGGCTGGCCGCAGGGGTAGTGTTCGCCGCGTCGCTCGGCGCACTGCCGCTCCTGGCGCAGCAGAACCCGCCGCGCGCATCGGCGCCAGACGCCGCGGCGGCGGCCATCCTTCGCGCCTACCAGCCGATCACCGCTGCCCGGCTCCTCCAGCCCGAGGACGCCAACTGGCTGATGATCCGCCGCACCTACGACGGCTGGGGCTACAGCCCGCTCGATCAGATCTCCACCAGCAACGTCGCGCAGCTCAAGCCGGTGTGGAGCCTTCCCACCGGCGTGGATCGCGTGCACGAGGCGGCGCCGATCGTGAACGGCGGCGTGATGTTCGTGTCCACCCCGGCCAACCAGGTGCTGGCGCTCGAGGCGGCCACCGGCAAGCTGCTCTGGCGCTACGTGCGGCCCCGCCCGAAGGACGTCTTCGTCCTGCACGACACCAACCGTGGCGTGGCGCTCTTCGGGGACCGGGTCTACTACGCCGCCGCCGAGTCCGTGCTCGTGGCGCTCGACGCGAAGACCGGCAAGGAGGTGTGGACCGCCACCGTGGCCGACAACCAGTCCGCCTACTACATCACCCTGGCGCCGCTCGTGGCGCAGGGCAAGGTGCTCGTGGGCGCCTCGGGGGGCGAGTTCGGCGTGCGCGGGTTCGTCGCGGCGTTCGACGCGCAGACCGGCAAGGAAGCGTGGCGCACCTACACCGTGCCCGCGCCTGGCGAGCCGGGCAGCGAGACCTGGCCCAAGGGCGATCAGTGGAAGACCGGCGGTGCACCAGTGTGGGTGACCGGTAATTACGATCCGGAGACCAACCTCGCCTTCTTCGGCACCGGCAACGGCGGACCGTGGATGGGCGACCAGCGTCCTGGTGACAACCTCTACACCTCGTCGACGATCGCCGTTGACGTCACATCGTGGCAGATCAAGGGTCACTTCCAGTACACGCCCAACGAGTCGTTCGATTGGGACGAGGTGTCGCCGCCGATTCTCGTGGACTTCCAACGCAACGGCCGGACGGTAAAGGGACTCGTCGACGTGGCTCGCAACGGCTACTTGTGGTTTCTCGAGCGTGGAACCGGGCCGATCAAATTCGTTCAGGGCGTACCGCACGTGCGGCAGACGGT
>DATMDI010000490.1:0-3677 GCA_035557875.1 Vicinamibacterales bacterium | reverse complement strand
CGGCACCGTGGTCATCGCGTAGGTGTGCGACAGCGAAAACGAACCTGCGAGCGGCCGGAACTCGCGCGTGGCGTAGCCGGTCGCCACGATCACGTGACCCGCGCGGACGCTGCCGCCGCGGGTGTGGACCCGCACGCCGCGCGGCGTCGTGTCGATGCGTGTCACGCGCGTGCGCTCGAACACGCGGGCGCCGCGGCGTTCGGCCGCCGCCAGGAGGCCACGGCAGGCGCGATACGGATCGAGCTGGGCGTGGCCGATGGTTTCGATCGCCGCGGTGCCGCGCACCGCCGCCCGCCCGCGCAATGCCGGGCCCTCGAGCCACCGCCCCCGCAGGCCGTGCGCCCGCCGCAGTTCGTACTCGTGCCGGAGCCGGGCGGCCGCCCGCTCGCTCGTGGCGAAGTAGAGCGACGATCGCGGGGCGAGATCGCACGGGACGCGCCAGCGGCGCAGCGTGTCGGTGAGCTCGGCAGTGGCGTCGCGCGATAGGCGCCAGATACGCAGCGCCGCTGCGAGGCCGTAACGGCCGGCAAGCGTCGTCAGCAGCTCGTCGGGCTCGTAGACGAGGAGGCCGGTGTTGGCGGCGGTGCTGCCGCCGCCACATCGCTCCGATTCGAGCACTGCCACCGACAGCCCGCGCGCGATGCACGCCTGCGCGACCACGGCGCCGGTGAGGCCGCCGCCGACGATGGCCACGTCTGTGGTGAGGGAGGTCTCGAGGCGGGGCGCTTCCAGATCGATCGGCGGCCGCTCCGAGTCGAGCCAGATCGACGATCCGAGTCTCAGGCGGGGCACGGCCGCCGTCCCGGAGCCGGCAGGGCCGGGACAGACTGGATTGCCTGCCCCGGCCCCGCGGTTCTACTCACGTTCGGTGCTTTTCGAGGTCGACTTCGACGGCGACGACGATGTGGACGAACGCCCGGTGGACAACTTCTGGTGCTGGACGTGCAGACGATTCTGCACCTCTCGCATCCCGTGCGTCTCGTCCGCGCTCCAAGCGGCGCGGCCGTCCTCGGCGCTCTGATCCGGGTGGCCTTCGTTCGCAAAGCCGCCGTAATGACCGCCCGAGAAGCCCGGGTTGGTCCCTGGGACGCGGGACGGCTCGTTGCGGCTCTCATTGCTGGGTGACCGCGGGATCGACTGACCGGGCGTTGCGCCTGCGACTGCATCGTCCGGTCCTGCCTCGGTGGGTTCCCCCCGGTCGAGGTCGGCGCCGGAACTGGAGCGCGCATCGCGATCGCCGTCACGAACTTCCTTCCGAGCGTCGTGTTTATCCATGGTTTGCTCCCGCATCACCACGAGTGCACGTGCGCCCGTCCACTGGCGTTCAGCGAGCGGGTGCGCCCGCTGGAACCAGGCGCTCCAGCGCAGCCGTCAACGAGCTTCCCGCGGGCGTGGTGATCGAGACGCCGCGCACCATCTCGTCCTTCGAGACGGCTTTGCCGTAGAACTTTTCGTTGGCATCTCGATCGATGCGAAGCGACGCGCCTTCGAGCGCGAGGCCGGCGAACAACCCCCGGGTACGCGAGTAGGCCAGAATCTGCGCCGAGAGCGACGCATCGGTCGAGGCTTCGCCAGTGCGCCCAACCGGGCCAGCGGCCACCGACGCGTTGGCGCCTACCTTGAATTCGGTGTCGAGCAGATCTTTCACGCCGTCACGATTCATCACCAGGAGGACCAGGTCGGTTGCTTGGACACCAATCTGCCATCCAATGCTGCCGCCAGTGAGCGCGACGAATCCGGGCGCGCTCCACGTGTTGGTCTCGCGGTTGCGCACGCTCATGATGCCGCGGCCGTGCTGCGCGCCGACGATGAACCCGCCTTTGACGAGCGAGGGGATCACCACGATCGCTTCGGCGCGGGTGAGGATGTGCTCGGGGATGCCCTGATCCGGCGCCCGCACAAGCGTCTCGAGCACCGCCATCGATTCCGTGACGCGCTTTTCTTCGTCGTTGTCCGCACGGGCTGCCACGGGACTCGCGAGCAACGCGGTCATGCCAAGCAGGACCACAGCGCGGCTGAGGCGGGGGATGACGAGTCGGCGCATTGTAAAACCCTCCACGGACGGGGATGTCCGTAGTGGTTGAGGCAAGGTTTGTACCGGGGGCTCGCGTGGGCTCAGGCGGAAACCGCGTCGGCATCGCCGCCGCATTCGGCATCGAGAATCGCACGCCAGCGCGACACGAGTGCCGCAGCGTCCGCGGCGGCGCGGTTCTCTGCAAGGGCCATGGCACAGTCGTGATAGAGCCCGCGGCGCGCATCGCTCACGCGCGCCGGCGCCGGATCGCCCGCACGTTCGCGTGCGACACGCTCGGCATCCCAGCGCTCCCACAGCACCGTGTTGATGAAGGCCATGGCGCGATCGACGCGACAGGCCGCGACCTGCGCGCGCAATGCCTCGGGCCAGTGCTCGCGATCGGCCCATGCCTTCCGCATCCCAGCCCGGATGGCGCCGACCCGGGTCTCGCCGCGGTCCAGGGCAAGCCAGCGCGTGCCGAGCGCCTGCGCCTCAGCGCTTGCCGGATCAAGCGCCGGGGCGTCGTCGAGCGCGAGGTTGATGTCGCGATACAACTCGCGCCACGCCGGCGACGGCCAGTCCTCGTAATGGTGCCGCCAGGCATCCCACACGTCGTCGCTGTAGTACTTCCGCATTTCCTCGACGCTGTTTTGCATCCCGATCACCTCGAGCAGCCTGCGCAGCGTGTCCGATGTCTGGTCGGGCGATGAATCGAGCTCGCCCTCCGCGACTTCCAGCGCCCGGATGGTGCGATTCAGCAGACGCCTCTGGTCCTCGAGCACGTGCCGCTGCTGGCGGAGGGCCAGCTGCAGCGGGGGCGCGTCAGGGGCGAGGAGCTCGCGGATGCGCCGCAACGGCAGCCCCAGGGCGCGCAAGGCCAGGATGTGCTGAAGTCGCGCCAGATCGCCCGCGGTGTAGACGCGGTAGCGGGAGGCGGTCCGCGGCGGTTGCAGGAGTCCCACGCGGTCGTAGTGGTGCAGCGTCTTCACGGTGACGCCTGCCACCGCCGCCAATTCCTGAATTCGGTACCCGCGCTCAGTCACGTGCGGAACAGCGTGCGCCCTGACCCAGGGTCAGGGTCAAGCGCGGTGTGTCGCCCCACCCTCGAGGATGCGCTGCATCAACACCAGGTCGAGCCAGCGGCCGAACTTGAAGCCGACCTGCCGCAGGTGCGCCGCCTGGGTGAATCCCAAGCGCTCGTGAAACCGGATCGAGCCGGCATTGTCGGCGTCGATGCCGGCAATCATCACGTGCATCCCCAGCGCCGTCGCGCGCGTGATCAGCGGACGCATCAGGGCGCCGCCCACCCCCTGGCCGCGCCGATCGGCGCGGACGTGCACGCTGTGCTCGACGGTGAAGCGGTATCCAGGCCACGGCCGGAACCCGCCGAATCCAGCAAACCCCACGACTTCACCACCGTCAATCGCGACGAGCACCGGATGGCCCTCGGCCTGACGGGCCGCCAGCCACGAGCGGCGATCGTCGAGCGTGGCGGGTTCGTCGCGGTAGATCGCCGTCGACGTGGCGAGGACGTCGTTGTAGATAGCGAGAATGGCGGGGAGGTCGTCGAGAGACGCCTCGCGGATGTCGAGCATGGCTCCGTTCGTAGATCGAAGCCCACGTGGCGGCGGGTCTTCAGACCGACGGCGCTCATGACTCCCTG
>DATMDI010000489.1:0-3721 GCA_035557875.1 Vicinamibacterales bacterium | reverse complement strand
TCGCCAAGCCGGCAGTCAACGGGGCCTCGGCCCGGTCGGCGGAGAAGCCCGCGGCCGCCAAGCCCGCCGTCGCCCCCGCGAAGAAGGCGAAGGCGGCAGCACCCGCCAAGCCCATGCCGGTTGCGAAGAAGGCGGTTGCCGTAAAGAAGCCAGCGCCGGCGCCGGCCAAGCCCGCCGCCGCGAAGAAGACCGCCAAGCCCGTCGTGGCCGCCAAGAGCGCGAACGGGAAAAAGAAGGCCGCTCCACCTGCCAAGCCGGCCAAGCGCCGGTAGACCGCCGTGCCCTTTCTGCGCGTCATCCGCGACAAGCGGGGGTACGAGACCACGTACCTGATGCACTGGTTTCAGGACAACGGCCGGCAACGGTCACGGATCCTCTATGCCTTCCGCACGCCGTCTGGCACCCGTGTCGGTCGCGACGCCCTCGATCCCGGCCTGATGCGCCAGCTCGAGGCCACCAATCCCGGAATCCCGTTCGACTGGAAAGCCGTGCTGGCCGACCGCCAGGTGATCGAGCCCACGCCCGAGATTCGGCGCCGCCGGCCGAAGCGCGGTGAGGAGGCGAGGAGCGCAGCCCCACCTGCGCCTCCGGCTCCGGTTCCGGCGCCGAAGGCGGTTGACGTCGGCGCACCCGCGACGGCGGCCGTGCCACCGCGCCCGCTGGTGCCCGCCGCCATCGAAGGCCTGACGCCCGAGGACCGCATCGCCTTCCTGCAGCACTGGTATCCGCTGGTGCGGGAACGGGTGGAGCGCCGCACCTCGGATCCGGAACGGCACGCGGCGCTGCTGTCGCTCGCCGATCGGATGAATCCCGACGGGTGGCCTGCCGAGGAGATCGAGGCGCGTCTGCAGCAGGCCGGCGAAGCGCTGGAGCGGCTGTCGCACGTCTTCGCGCGGCGCCGGCGCCGCGCCCGCCGGCGTCCGGCTGGCGAGGGGCCCGCGGCCGACGTCGCGCCGCCTGAGGAGGAGAAGGCCTAGTCTCGCCTGACTGCCAGCTAGCGCGCAGCCGGCAGCGGTGGCGCCAGTCCCGGCTCGAGCGCCCGGATTCGCGGGGCCAGTATCGATGCCAGCTTCTCGCCGCCGCGGCGCGAGAAGTGGCCTTCATCCACGAAGTCGTCGTTGTTCCACGACGCGCCGAGCGGTTCGGCGACGAACTGGCGCGTCTTCTAGATACTGCAGCGAGCGCGTCCGTAGCGACGCGCCCGTCGTCCACCAGTAGTGGACCTGGCCCCCGGCCTCGACGAGCGCGGCTAGTACGGCGAACGCCAGGAGGTTCAGAGCGAGCGTTCGACGCATGGGGGGCGCCGCGGTCAGCCTTGCTGCCTAGCGGGGCGCGGGCACCGTGTAGCGCCGTTCGATGTCGAGGATTTTTCCGAGCCGACGTTGATGCCGGGATTCGCCGGAGAACGCGGCTCCGAGGAAGGACGTCACGATGTCCTGCGCCAGCGACGGCCCGATGACCCGGGCCCCGAGGCACAACACGTTCATGTCGTCGTGCTCGACGGCCTGGTGCGCGGTGTAGGTGTCGTGGCACACGGCCGCCCGGATCCCGGGAAACTTGTTGGCGGCAATCGAGGCGCCGGCTCCGCTACCGCACACGACGATGCCGCGGTCAGCCTCACCCTTGCGCAGTGCCTCGGCGACAGCCTCAGCCGCGTCGGGATAGTCCACCGGGGCCAGAGAATGCGTGCCCAGGTCCAGCACGATGTGGCCTTTTTGCCCCAGGGACGCCGCGAGATCGCGCTTCAACTCGAAGCCAGCGTGGTCGGAACTGAGGGCCAGGCGCATCGCGCAAGACTGCTATACTTTTGGCCTATGCGCAACACCGTCCGGCTTGCCGCCGTCACGTCGCTCGCGGTCCTTCTCGCGTCGGCTTCCGGCTCGCCGCGCGGCCCGCTCCAGGCCCAGGCGCCGGCCCCCGCCCCCGCGGCGCCACAGCAGCCGGTCGCCCAGCCGGACTTCCGGGTGACGGTCGATCTGATCACCACCGACATGATCGCGCGCGACACCAAGAGCGCGCAGTTCATCGCCGACCTCAAGCCCGAGGAAATCGAGATCTACGAAGACGGCGTGAAGCAGAGGATCGCCTCGATCGAGCTGATTCACGGCGGGCGCGCCTACAACGTGGTGGCGCCGCCGCCGGCGCCGGTGCAGGAAGGCATCATCCTGCCGCGCAACAAGCCGACCAACGACACGGCCGGCCGCGTGTTCATCATCTTCATCGACGACCTGCACCTCGACTTCCGCCAGACGCCGCGGACGCGCAAGCTGCTGCAGGACATGCTGAAGAACCTGATCCACGACGGCGACATGTTCGGCATCACCACCACCGGTACGTCGTCGATTTCGGTGCAGCTCACCTACGACCGCCAGGTGCTCGATTCGGCCGTGGCGCGCATCACCGGCAACGCGCTCAAGCCGAAGGAAATCATCGAGGGCACCCAGGGATCGAACGGGCCCACCGAGCTGCGCCACCGCGCCCACGTCGCGTTTTCCACCGCCTACGATCTGATGCGGAACCTGGAGAAGCTGCAGAACCGGCGCAAGGCCGTGATCTACATCAGCAGCGGCTACGACTTCAATCCGTTCGAGAAGGGGCGCCTCGAAGAAACGGCGCGGCGCTGGCACGTGGAAAACGCCGACGACCTGCAGAGCGATCCCTTCTACCGCAACCAGCAGAGCTCGCAGCTGCTGGCTGAGTCCGATCTCGTCCGCGAACTGGCCGAGCTGACGCGAGCGGCCAACCGCGCCAACGCGACCATGTACACGATCGACCCGCGCGGTCTCGTGGCCGGGCAGGACATCGACGAGGAAGTAGACATCCAGGACTGGAACGCGTACTTGCGCGAGTCGCAGGACAGCCTCCGTGTGCTGGCCGAGCAGACCGGCGGCATCGCGGTGGTCAACCAGAACGACTTCACGAAAGCCCTGAAGCGAATCGACGCGGAGACGAGCGACTACTACGTGCTGGGCTACTACTCGAGCAACCCCGACCCGATGCGCCGCACGCGCAGGCTCGAGGTGAAGACGACGCGCCCGAACGTGAACGTGGTGTCGCGCACGTCCTACTCGCTCCGTCCACTCCCCGGAAAGTAGAACGAGTCCTCTCGCAGGCGGGGCCTCAGCCGCGCCTGTCGTCTGTACAGCTCAGGCCCGTCCGGCGAACTCTCGCAGGTCGGGCCGCACCGCCGCTTCGAGGCGGGGCCGCACCGCCTCGGCCACCTTCATCACCTCGGCCACCATTCGCGGCAGGCGGCTCATCTTCGGATAGATCCAGCCGGTCTGACGGGTCAGCGTGTGGCCCGAGATACGGCTGCAGAAGAGCTGCTTCTGGCGTACGTCCTCGGCCGCAGCCTGCCACGGGATCACACTGATCCCGAGGCCATTGCGCACCATCGCCTTGATGATCTCGACGTTCTCCGTTTCCATCACGATGTGCGACTCGATCTGCTGGCGGGTGAAGAACTCCTCGACCAGGCGCCGCGTGATGGATCCGCTCTCGAACAGGATGAACGGCTGCTTGTCGAGATCGGCGGCGGAGATCTGGGTCTTCCTCGCCAACGGGTGCGCCGGGTACGTGATGAGCAGCAGTTCCTCCTGGAAGAGGGGGACGGACACGAAATCGGTGGCGTCGGCCGGCAGCGTCACCAGTCCGAGGTCCGCGGCGCCGGCGCGCAGGACCGCAATCGACCGTTCTGCACTCCCGACCGTCACCTTGAGAT
>DATMDI010000488.1:0-8784 GCA_035557875.1 Vicinamibacterales bacterium | reverse complement strand
AGCGTGGACATGCGGCGTCCCTGAACAGAACACACACCATGATCTACACGAAGCGCTGCGAACGTCGTGCGGCCCTTCTTGCGGCGGTCCTCACCGCGCTGCTGGGCGGTGACATCGGATACGGTCAGGAGGATCTCGGCGGCGCCAAGACGCTGTACGTCAACGCGTCGTACGAGGAGGCGCTGAGCACCCTCGACAAGCAAGCCGTCACCGTCGAGCAGAGCGGTGCCCGCGCCGCCGAATTGCATCACTATCGCGCGCTGTGCCTGATCGCGCTCGGCCGTACTGCCGAAGCCGCTCAGGCCATCGCCCTGAGCGTGGCGGCCGATCCGTTCACCATACCGGACACGAGTGAGCTGGCCCCACGGGTGGCCTCGGTGTTCAGCGCCGCTCGGGGGCGGCTGGTGCCCGAAGTCGCGCGCGCCGCGCTGGCCGACGGGCGCCAACTGATGCAGAAGGGCGACCCGGCGGGCGCCAACCGGCGATTCGATTCGGTCGTCAGGCTGCTGGCGGAGCCCGGACTCGCCGGCCGCGCGGACCTGGCGGATCTCACCCTGGCGGCCAACGCGCTCGCCGAGCTGACGCGGGCCCAGATGGCAACGGCCGCTGCCGCCGCGGCGTCGGCGCCCAGCGCCGCGGTGTCCCCCGCGACGCGGCCGGCTGCCACCGCCACCACACCGGCATCGCCGGCCGCGGGCGCACCGGTGTCGCGTGCGGGCGCCGCGCCGGCGCGATCCGGCGCCGCGCAGCCGCCGCCGGTGCAGCCGCCGCCGGGCCAGCGTGTCGCGCTTCGCCCGCCGGGTGCCGCAAAGACGGCGGCGGCAACCGTGCAAGCGCCGCCGGCTGACGACAGCTTCGTGCCTTCCGAGCCGATCTCGCAGACGCTGCCAGCGTGGCAACCCGGAAATGGCCCGATCAGGCAGATCGGATTCACGGGCGCGGTGCGCGTGACCATCGACTCCACCGGCAAGGTGACCGGCGCCGTGATGGATCGTTCCGTCTATCCACCCTACGATCGGCTGCTGCTGACCGCGGCACGCTCGTGGACCTACCGTCCCGCGACTCGCAATGGACAGCCGGTGATCTCGAACCGCCTGGTCGAGATCGCGCTGCGGCCGCCTACCAACTGAAAGCGCAGCGAGGCAGCGTGGGGCCCGCGCTGCCCGCGATCAGATCGATCAGATAGAGTCCACGAGCGAACGCCACGGCGCCTCGTGCGAGCCGCCCACGGCGACACCGCACAGCCACCGCCCCGCGCGTTCGGGTGTGCTCCAGGCCAGATCGGCCTCGACCGCCACCTCATTGACCGGAAACACGATGCGCACCTGCGGCGGAAGACGCGCCGCGCCGGGACGGAAGACCTCCACGCGGGCGCCGCCGTAACTGATGTCGATGACGCGCGCTGGGACGTCGTCCACTTCCACCGGAAGGTCGAGCGCCAGACGCCGGCGCGGCCAGCGCCGCCGCTCGTCCCGGCCGGGACCGGCGAGCAGCCGTTCCACCGCGGTCAGCAGCACCGCCGGCGCGATCGGCTTGACGAGATATTCCGCTCCGAGCTGGCGCGCCTCCGCCCGCAGCACCTCGTCGTGATAACCCGTGACGATGATCGTCGGGATCGGGCGCGGGTTGATGTGCAGCAACTGAAGTCCGTTGAAGCCTTCAAGCCGCAGGTCCGCGATCAGCAGATCGGGAGCATCGTGTTCGAGCGTGCGGCGGCCCTCGCGAAAATCGGCGGCCGCGATCGTCTCGTAGCCGGCCTGAACAAGCAGTTCCTGCAGGCCGAGACGCGCGGCCCGGTCGTCCTCGACGATCAGGATTCTCGGTGGCATGAGTGTGTGTGTAGGGTGGACCCGCGGCCGTGACGCGGCGCGCTGTCGGATCTGAGCGGATTATCACCCGGAATCGTGATTCCAGCGCGGATCCGCGGCGCGGGGCGGCTGGTATAGTACCGCGTTGCTCGGAGGTCGTCCCATGTCACAGTCCTCACGGCTGCCGCTCGCGATCGGCATCGCGGCAGCGACGGTGTGCGCGGCCGCGCTCGCCGTTCCCGCGGCGCAGCAGCCGGCGTCGATCAAAAAAAGCTATCCGCTGGTCCGCGACATGCGCGGTGTCATTCCGCCCGGGCCGAAGGTGGCGCCTTACAACAGCCCGCCGCTTGGCGATGGTCCGTGGCAGTTCGAGACCTACGAACAGCGCGGCATCAAGGTGTCGATCGTCGCCAAGGGGTTGTCGCACCCGTGGAGCCTGGCATTCCTGCCGGGCGGCGAGATGCTGATCACCGAGCGCATCGGCCGCCTGCGCGTCGTGCGCACGAACGCGGCTGGCAGTGCCGTGCTCGATCCGGTGCCCCTGCCCGGCATTCCGGCCGTGACGTCGGTTTCGACGATGGCCGGCCTGATGGACATCGCGCTGCACCCGCGTTACGCGGAGAATCAGTGGGTCTATATCTCGTACCACAAACCGCGCGGCACCGCGCCCGACGTGAACGGCAAAGACTTCCCCGTCGCCAGCAACGCCATCCTGCGCGGGCGCTGGAACGGCAAGGCCCTTGTCGACCTCAAGGACATCTACGTCTCCGACGACGTGGACATGGAAATGTCGCGCATCGCGTTCGGGCGCGACGGCATGCTGTACATGACGATCGGCGGTCCCGGCACCGGACCGGCCGCGAGCCTCGACCGGCCGCAGCATGGCAACGACGACGCCGGCAAGATCCTGCGCATGACCGACGACGGTAAGGTGCCGCCCGACAATCCATTCGTCGGCAAGGCCGGCTTCAAGCCCTACATCTACACGATGGGCCACCGCACCCAGCTCGCGCTCGCGCTGAACCCCTTCACCGGCGAGATGTGGGCGGGCGAACAGGGCCCGAACGGCGGCGACGAGGTGAACATCCTGAAGCCGGGCCGGAACTACGGCTGGCCGTTCGTGTCGGACGGACGCGACTACCGCGGTCACTATCTGTCGCCGGTGCCATACCGCGACGGCATGGAGCGCCCGCACGTGCTGTGGGTGCCGTCGATCGCCGTGTCGGGAATGGCGTTCTACACCGGCGACCGGTTTCCGAACTGGCAGCGCAACCTGTTCGTCGGCGGGCTGCGCGAGGGCGAGATCGCCCGCACCGGCCAACTGCAGCGCATCGTGTTCAACGACAATTGGGACGAACTGCGCCGCGAGTCGCTGCTGCGCGACCTGCACCAGCGCATCCGCGACGTGCGGCAGGGCCCCGACGGCCTGCTCTACGTGCTGACGGAGGAAGACGCCTCCGCCTTGCTCAAAATCGAGCCGATCAACTGACGAGCCGCCCGACCGCCCTGGTTCTTTGGGCGAAATTTGCGCCGCCGGCGCCCGCCGGCGGTGGCGCGGCCTGGGCAAAAGGTCCGATAATGCTGAGGGTTACATCCACGTGACGACCTCGTGGACCAGGATAGGTTGCATGACGAGAACGGGTGTCTGCCTGCGCGTCTCTGCGGTTGCCGGCCTGGTGCTGGCCCTCGGCATGCCGTCCACGGCGCGTGCGGCCGATCGCGATATGCGCCTCGCCGACGCCGCCATGAAACGGGACATGGCCGCGGTGCGTTCCCTGCTCCAGCAGAAGGGCGTGGACGTCAACGCACCGGGCCGCGACGGCACTCCGGCGCTGCATTGGACCGTCCGCGTCAACGATCTCGAGACCACCAGCGCGCTGCTCCGCGCCGGTGCCGATCCCAAGCTCATCACCCGCTACGGCGTGACGCCGATGGCGCTCGCGGCGTCGAGCGGCAACGCCGCGATGGTGAGGCTGCTCCTCGAAAGCGGCGCCGACCCGAACGCCGCCGACGGCGCGGGAGAGATGCCGCTCATGACCGCGGCCCAGGTGGGCAGCCTCGACACGGTGAAGGCGCTCCTCGCCGCCGGCGCTACGCTCGACGCCCGCGACAAGGCGTTCCAGCAGACGGCGCTCATGGTGGCGGTCCGCGCCAACCATCCCGAACTGGTGCAGTTCTTCATCGCCCAGGGCGCGTCGGTCAACACCCAGACGCGCACCGGCGACACGCCGCGGTGGGTGCTTCCCAATTCGGTGCCGGGCTTCGGCCACGGCATCGGCATCGTGCGCGGCGGCCTGCCCGAGCGCGGCTCGCGCTACCTGGTTCCGGGCGCGATGACGCCGCTGATGTACGCCGCGCGCGATGGACGGCTCGAATCGGCGCGCCTGCTGCTCGATGCCGGAGCGGCCATCGAGCAGGCCGACGCCAACGCCATCACGCCGCTCATCGCCGCCATCGCCAACAACCATCCGGACGTCGCGCGGCTTCTCATCGAGCGTGGCGCCGACGTCAACGCGATGGACTGGTACGGACGCACGCCGCTCTGGACGGCTGTCGAAGCCCGCAACATGGATTTCGACAACAACACCTTCGTCAACAACGTCGACCGCGCGCCCCTCCTTGCCCTGATTGATCTGCTGCTCGAGAAGGGTGCCAGTCCCAACGCGCGCACCAAGGAATCGCCGCCCATCCGCCGGCAGATGCTCAACGTGACCGGCACGCTCGAGTGGGTGGACTTCACGGGGCAGACACCCTTCATCCGCGCGGCGCTGGCTGGCGACGTGACGGTGATGAAGCGGCTGCTGGCGCGCGGCGCCGACCCGAAGATCCCGACCTTTGGCGGGACTACCGCGCTGATGGCCGCGGCGGGCGTGAACTGGGTGGTCGATCAAACGGCTGACGAGGGCGCCACGGCACTGCTCGAGGCGGTGCAGCTCTGCGTCGACCTCGGCCTCGACGTCAACGCGATCAACTCGATGGGGCTCACCGCGGCGCACGGCGCCGCCAACCGCGGCTCCGACGACATTCTCCGGTTCCTCGCCAGCAAGGGCGCGCGGCTCGACGTGAAGGACAAGGAAGGGCGCACCCCGTTGACGTGGGCGGAAGGGGTGTTTCTCGCCACCCACCCGGCGCGGCCCAAGCCCAGCTCGATCGCCCTGCTCAAACAGTTGGCCGGCGGCCCGGCGACCGCGACGACCCACAAATGAGACTGCTACCTGTCGTCGCGCTCTGGCTGGTCGCTCTGGCCGCCGCATCCGCCCAGTCGGGCGGCACGGCGCCGTCGTCTCGCCCGGCACCTCCGGCGCCGCCCCCCGCGCGTGTATCCCCTCCCGTCGCCGCGCGCGCCGCCGCCACGCCGCCCCCGGCGTCACTGCCCGTGGCCGATCCGGGCCTCGTCAAGCAGTACTGCGCCACCTGCCACAACGAGCGCGTCAAGGTCGCCGGGTTCGTGCTCGATCCGGCCGGTGTGGATCACGTCGCCAGCGATCCCGAGGTCTGGGAGAAGGTGGTCCGCAAGATCAAGACGGGCATGATGCCGCCGAGCGGCATGCCACGCCCCGAGAGGACCGTGCTCGACGCATTCGCCGCCGGGCTCGAGGCGCGGCTCGATCGCGCCAACCCGCCCGACGCGCACCCCGACGCGCCGGCGCTGCACCGCCTGAACCGGACGGAGTATGCCAACGCGATCCGCGATCTGCTGGCCGTCGACGTGGACGTCAAGGCGCTGCTGCCGTCCGACGACTCCAACGAAGGCTTCGACAACCTCGCCGAAGCGCTCACGGTGTCGCCGTCGCTCGTGCAGGGCTACGTCGCGGCGGCGATGAAGATCAGCCGCCAGGCAGTGGGCGATCGATCCGTGGCACCGTCGCAGGTCACTTACTCGGCGCCCGGCCAGCAGAAGCACGACAAGCACATCGAAGGGCTGCCGCTCGGCACGCGCGGCGGCCTGCTCGTCAACCACCTGTTCCCGCTCGATGCCGAATACGAGTTCTCCGTCGGCGGCGCCGGCGGTGGCGGCGGTCTCGGCGGGTCCGCGCTCGACGTCACGATCGACGGCGAGCCGATCACGGTACGGACCCCACGCAGCTTCCGCCAGACCGTCAGCGCCGGACCGCACGCTATCGGGCTCGCCCTCGTCGATCGGCAGCGCGGCGCCGGCGTGGACGAGGGTTTCTCGGACTTCCGCGTGGACTCGGCGTTCACGCCTCCGGGCGGTGTCCAGACCGTGACCATCACCGGCCCGTTCAACCCGACCGGCACCGGCACGACGCCGAGCCAGCAGAAGGTGTTCGTGTGCCGTCCGGCCGCCCCGAATGAAGAGACCCCCTGCGCGCGGCGCATCGTCTCGACCCTGGCGCGGCGCGCGTTTCGCCAGCCGCCGTCGGCGGCCGACCTGGACACACTGATGGCGTTCTATCGCGAAGGGCGCGCGGCCGGCGACTTCGACACCGGCATCCAGCGCGCGCTCGCACGCATCCTGGTCGCGCCCAAGTTCGTGTTCCGGACCGAGCAGGAGCCCGCGGCGCCGGCCACTGGACGTACCTACGCCATCAGCGACCTCGCCCTCGCGTCACGGCTGTCGTTCTTTCTCTGGAGCTCGATTCCCGACGATCAGCTGCTCGACCTGGCCGAACGCGGCCGCCTTTCGAACCGCACCGTGCTCGCGCAGCAAGTGGCGCGGATGATCAAGGACCCCAGGTCCGATGCGCTCGTCCGCAACTTTGCCGGGCAGTGGCTCTACCTGCGCGATCTCGCCAACGTGCAGTCGGAGGCCCGGAGCTTCGACGACAACCTGCGCCAGGCGTTCCGCCGCGAAACCGAGCTTCTCTTCGACAGCATCGTGCGCGACGACCGGCCGCTCACGACCCTGCTCGACGCCGACTACACGTTCGTGGACGAGCGGCTCGCCCGGCACTACGGCATCCCGAACGTCTACGGCAGCTACTTCCGCCGCGTCACGCTGCCGCCCGACAGCCCGCGCCGTGGGCTGCTCGGACATGGCAGCATGCTGACGGTCACCTCGATCGCCACCCGCACCTCGCCGGTGTCGCGCGGCAAGTGGGTGCTCGAAAACCTGCTCGGCACGCCGCCGCCGCAGCCGCCGCCGGGCGTCGAGGTGAACCTCGACGAAGACCCGAAGGCGGCCAAGCCGACCACGCTCCGTCAGCGCCTCGAGATGCACCGCGCCAACCCGGTGTGCGCGTCGTGCCACAAGATCATGGACCCGATGGGGTTCGCGCTCGAGAACTTCGACCTCGTCGGCGCGTGGCGCGATCGTGAGGGCTCGTTCCCGATCGACTCCACGGGTCAGCTGGCCGACGGCACGCCGCTCAAGGGCGCCGCCGACCTGCGCATGGCGGTGCTGGACCGTTCCGAGGCCTTCATGACCGTGGCCACGGAGAAGCTCTTGATCTATGCGCTGGGGCGGCCGCTGCACGCCCAGGACATGTCCACGGTGCGCCAGATCGTGCGCGCCGCGGGGCGCAACGACCAGCGGTTCTCGTCGCTCGTGCAGGGTGTCGTCGAAAGCCCCTTGTTCCGGCTGCGCACCAGGAAGTCGCAGACCGGAACCGTAGGAGAATGAACACATGGCCTTTCTGACCCGGTCCCACCTCTCGCGCCGGACGTTCCTGCGCGGCGTAGGTGTGTCGCTCGCGCTGCCGCTGCTCGACTCGATGCTGCCCGCCGCGACCGCGCTCGGCCAGACCGCGGCCGGTGGCGCGCGGACGCGGCTCGGCGCCATCTACTTCCCGCACGGCGCGATCATGAACCGGTGGACGCCGGCCACGGCGGGCGCCGGCTACGAGCTCAGCGAGATCCTGCAGCCGATCAAGCCGTTCTACGACCAGGTCAACGTCGTCACCAGCCTGCGGCACGCGATGGCGTACGGCAGCGGCGCGACCGCCAATCACAACCGGTCGGCCGCGGCGTTCCTGAGCGGCGCGTTCGCCAAGCCTGGCGCCAAGGCGCATCTCGGGATCACGATCGATCAGGTGGCCGCGCGCAAGATCTCGCAGGACACGCCGCTGCCGTCGCTCGAGCTGATGATCGAGGAGCCGAGCCTGAATTGCGGCGACGGCCTCAGCTGCTCCTACCGCGACACCATCTCCTGGCAGGGCGCGTCGGCGCCGCTGCCGATGCAGAACAACCCGCAGGTCGTCTTCGAGCGGCTGTTCGGCGACGGCAGCACCGACGCGGAGCGCAAGGCGCGGCGCGCCCAGTCGGTGAGCCTGCTCGATTCGGTGCTGGGCGAAGCGGCGTCGCTGCAGAAAAAGCTGCCGGCGGCCGACCGCTCGCGCCTCGACCAGTATCTCGAGGACGTGCGTGAGATCGAGCGGCGGGTGCAGAAGGCCGGGCAGCAGCTGTCCGACGATCTCGACATCCCGGCGGCGCCGACCGGGGTGCCCAAGGACGTCGACGAGCACATCTCGCTGATGTACGACCTGCAGGTGCTGGCGTGGCAGGCGGAGATCACCCGCGTGTCCACGTTCCTGATGTGCAAGGAGCTGAGCGGGCAGGTCTACCCGAAGAGCGGCGTGCGCGACCCGTTCCACACCCTGTCACACCATTCGAACGTGCAGGAGAACAAGGACCGGTTCACGCAGCTCAATCAGTACCACGTGAAGCTGTTCGCGCGCTTCCTCGAGAAGCTGAAGGCGACGCCCGACGGCGACGGGACGCTGCTCGACCACTCGATGGTGCTCTACGGCAGCGGGATGAGCGACGGCAACTCCCACAACCACACCGATCTGCCGATCCTGCTGGCGGGAGGCGCGTCCGGAAAGCTCAAGGGCGGCCGCCACATCACCAACCCGAAGGACACGCCGATGGCCAATCTGCTGCTGTCGATGCTCGACATGCTCGACGTGCCGACGCAGGCGTTCGGCGACAGCTCGGGGCGGGTAGCAATCTAACCGCCGACGTGGGGCCGGCTTCAACCGGCCCGACCGAAGCAATCCTCGTGGGGGCCGTCTTC
>DATMDI010000487.1:0-6606 GCA_035557875.1 Vicinamibacterales bacterium | reverse complement strand
CTCATCTTCGCCGGGCTCGTGCTGATCGGCCGGCGACTCTACACCAACCCCTGGACGACGCTGGCGCTCGTGACGGCCTTCACGATGCGCCACCACATCACCCGCACCAGCGCCAACACCTTCGAAGGCTATTTCCATCCGCGCATGCTGGCCTTCGGCGTCGGCCTGCTGGCGGTGGCCGCATTCGTCCATCGGCGTCACTGGCTGGCCGTGATGCTGACGGTGGCTGCGGCGGCCGTGCACAACACCACCGGCCTGTGGTTCACCCTTCTCATCGGCACGGCGATCGTCGTGCTCGAACCGGCGTGGCGGCGGATGGCCGTGCCGGCGGCAGTGGCCGGCGCGGCGGTAGCCGCATGGGCGCTCCTGGCCGGTCCGCTGCGCGGCCGCCTGGTGGTGATGGACGACGTGTGGCTGCAGGCGCTGGCCTCGAAGACCTCGCTCTTCGCCAACGAGTGGCCGCTCTCGGCGTGGTTCGCCAATCTCGGCACGCTCGGCGTGGCGTGGGCGGCCTACCGGTGGCGGCGCGCGCACGGGCGTGCCAGCGCCGAGGAGCGCGCGCTCGTGTGGGGCGCCACCGCGCTCGTGGCGTTGTTCCTGATCACGCTGCCGGCCGTGGCCGCCCACGTCGCGTTCCCGGTGCAGCTGCAGATCTCCCGCGTGTTCTGGCTGGTGGATTTCGTCGCCACGGCGTGCCTGGTGGGCGCCGTGGCCGACTGGCCGTGGCTGGTACGACTGGGCCGGCCGGCGCTTGCCGTGTGCCTGACCGCGCTCGCAACCGGCCGGGGCGCCTACATCCTGTTCGTCGAGCATCCCGAGCGCGCGCTCTTCGAGACCCGGCTGCCGTCTTCGGCGTGGCACGAGGCCATGGCGTGGCTGGCGGCCCAGCCCATCGACGCGCACGTGCTGGCCGATTCGGGCCACGCCTGGCGCTACGGCACGAGCGTGCGGGTCAGCGCCG
Organism: Vicinamibacterales bacterium; assembly: GCA_035557875.1. Lineage (GTDB taxonomy): Bacteria > Acidobacteriota > Vicinamibacteria > Vicinamibacterales > UBA2999 > DASYRM01. The sequence goes on along the minus strand of DATMDI010000487.1, from coordinate 5,645 downwards.
GCCGCGACGTCTTCCTCGAGGAGACCAAGGACGCGGCGATTGCCATCTACTCGCGCGACGTCGCCGCACGCGTCGTCGAGCGGATCGGCGCGCTCGGCAATCTGGCGACGCTCACCGCCGCCGACGTGCAGCGGCTCGGCGAACGCTACGGCCTCACGCACGTCGTCACCGCCGGGCGCCTCGACCTGCCGCTGGTGTTCGAGAACAGCGGCTTTCGCATCTACTCGCTCGGCGCGCGCGTGCGCCTCGCGGGCACAACTCCGCCAGCTCATTGATCCGCGCGCGCGGCAACGACGCACACGGCCACCACGAGGCGTCCTCCCCGCGACTCGTGCTCGGCGTGCCGGACACGGCTACGAAGCCGCGCCCGCCGCTGGACGCGGGAATCGGACGGCTCACGCCGTCCTCAAACCCCGCTGATTCCCTGAGGCTTCTCGCCGTGTCGTGAGGAGTTACCGGCACCCCTCGAAACTCGTCGCGGGAAGGACCCTCGTGGTAGCCGTGCGCCCCATGCATCGCAAGCCTTGCTGTGAGTGGTGTCAAAGGACGCGGTGGGGCATGGGGTGGCGCCGGACGCGTTCGAGCCGCGCCGACAATGTCGTGAGAACGCGAAAGGGCTCTGGGGACCAGCGGGGTTTGAGGGGCGAGAGCGGCCCGATTCCCGCGGCCAGCGGACGGCGGGTCCTTGAAGCGTTCTCCGGCGCGGTCGAGAAGCGGCCCGGCGACACCCCATGCCCCGCCGCGTCCGCGCTGCTCCGCCGCGCCGGATCGCGAGTGGTAAGCTGACCTGACCGACGTGCCTTTCGCTCCCGCCGACTACCGCCCACGCTTCCGCGGCGGCCATTGGCAGACGCTCTTTGCCTGGGCGCGGCCGCGGCCGCTCGCCGGGCTCCCGTCACCGGTGGCCCGCCACTTCGATACTGCGCCCGACGCGCGGGTGCTGGCGCACTGTCACTGGCATCAGGAACCGCGGCAGCACCCGACGATCGTGCTGCTGCACGGGCTCGAGGGCTCGAGCACGGTGCACTACATGCGGGGCATGGCCGACAAGGCCTGGGCCGCGGGCTGGAACGTGGTGCGCCTCAACCAGCGCAACTGCGGCGGTACCGAAGGACTCTCGCGCGGCCTGTATCACTCGGGCCTCACCGCCGACCCGCTGTTCGTGATGCGCGAACTGATCGACACCGACGGTCTGCCGGCGATCGCGTTTGCCGGCTATTCGCTCGGCGGCAATGTGGCGCTGAAGCTGGCCGGCGACCTCGGCGACCAGGCGCCAGCGCAGCTGTGCGCGGTGTGCGCCGTGTCGCCGACGATGGACCTCGCCGTTTGCGTGGGCGCGCTCGAGCGCCGCGCCAACTACCCATACCAGTGGAATTTCGTCCGCAACCTGAAAGGGCGGATGCGGCGGAAGGCGGCGCTCTTTCCGCAGGACTTCTCGCTTGAGCCGCTCGGGCGCATCTGGACCGTACGCCAGTTCGACGAGGCCTACACGGCGCCGTACTACGGCTTCGCCGACGCCACCGACTACTACCATCGCGCGAGTGCGATGCGCGCGATCGATCGCATCCGCGTGCCCAGCCTGATCCTGACGGCGGAAAACGATCCGTTCGTGCCGCCCGACCCTTTCCGTGATGCCGCCGTGACCGGCAATCCTTTCATCACCACTGTCGTGACCCGCGATGGCGGGCACTGCGCCTTCCTGGAGCAGGCGGACGGCGACTACGACGGCTACTGGGCCGAGCGCGAAGTGGTCAGGTTTGCGACGGCGGCGTGGCGAGACAAGTCATCAACGCCTTCCCGAACTCCGGACCTTTCCCTGCCTCTTCGTGCTTGAAGTAGACGAATACGTCCTCGCAGCGTGAGGCGAGGCCGCTCACGACGGCGGCCCAGCGTGCGATGTCCTCCGGCGTGTAGCCTTCGTCCCTGAGCCGGAAGTAGGCATACGGCGCCGTGATCTCGACCGGCGCCGAGAGCTTCTCGCTGTCGGCGACGCACAGCGCCAGGCCACGGTCGCGCAACCGCCCGAACACCTCGTCGTCGAACCACGACGGATGGCGGAACTCGAACGCCGCACACACCCTGGGCGGAAAGGTATCGAGGAACGCGTCGAAAAGCGCCAGATCCTTCTTGAGATTGGGCGGCAGCTGAAAGAGGAGCGCGCCGAGCTTCGGCCCGAGCACTGCCGCCGTCTCGAGGAACTGGCGCACGCGATCGCCGCAGTCGCGCAGCCGCGCGTCGTGAGTAATCCGCTTGGGGGCCTTGAGCGTCAGCTTGAAGCGGTCGGGCGTGGCCGCGCTCCACCCGGTGAGGATGTTCTCGGTCGGCGCCCGGTAGAAGGTGTAGTTGATCTCGACGGTCGGAAAGCGCTCGGCGTAGTACGGCAGCATCTTCGCCGCCGGCAGCTTCTCGGGATAGAAGCTTCCCTTCCACTCGGGATAGTTGTAGCCCGAGGTGCCGATCCAGACATTCATCGGAACAGTATGCCTCTAGCCTCTCGCCTCTCGCCTCTCGCCTCTGGCAAGAGCTTCCCAGCAAACCAGAGTAGTACCCGGAGGCTAAAGGCAAGAGGCTGAAGGCAAAGAGCCGAAGGCCATTTACGACTGACGCGCCCAGCGGATCAACGTGGCGAAGTTGGGCGGCTTGCCGAACATCAGCAGGCCGACGCGGAAGATCTTGGCGGCCACCCACGTGGTCGCGCAAGCGGCGCCAAGGCCGACCGCGATCGAGAGCCACACCTGCCAGAGCGGCGGCGGCGAAGTGGACGCCATGCGGATCATCATCGCCAGCGTGTTGACCGGCGGAATGAAGCTGAGCGCGATCGCCAGCGTCGTATTGGGATCGCGCGCCACCGGGGCCGCCAGGAGCCACGGCGCCATCAGCACCAGCATGACCGGCGTCACCAGCGCCTGCGCTTCGCGCATCTCGTTGACCGCGGCGCCGATGGCGCCGAAGACCGACGCGAAGAGGAAAAAGGTGATGAGAAAGAAGATCACCAGGTAGACGATCAGCCAGGGGTCGAGCAGCCCGAGCATCGCGAACGAGCTGAGCATCAGCACGCCGATGCCCATGTAGAGCGCCAGGACCAGCAGGCTCACCGCCATCTGTCCCAGGATCTTGCCGGCCATGAGCTCGAGGGGCGACACCGCCGACAGCAGCACCTCGATCACGCGGCTCGACTTCTCCTCGACCGTCGACGTCATCAGCGTCTGCGCGCCGATCATCACGCCGAACACCAGCAGCCCGACGAAGATGAAGGGCACCATGCGGTTGAAGCCCCTGGACGTCTCGCGCTCGACGGCGCCCTCCACGGTCACCGACGGCCGCGTGGCGACCGCGGTCATGACCTCGATGTCGCGCGCGTCGAGCTGCCGGGCCGCCAGCCGTGTGGTCACGATCGCCTCGCGCAGGCTGTCGCGGACCTCAGTCTCGACCCGCTCGTCGGTGTTGGGCGGGACGAACAGGTCGTAGGTCCCGTAGCCCTGCGCCCCCGGCTCGACGGCGTCGGGCTGGACGACCACGAGCGCCACCCGCCGCAAGCCGCCAGCGGCCGGCGGCGTGAGCGCCTGTTTTTCGGCGGCGAGGTCCGCCGGCGCCGGACGCTCGACGAGGCGGAATTCGGGCGGTGTGCCCAGCGCGCGCGCCGGCGCGGGCGCCGCGCTCATCGCCGCGCTGCCCGCCGATCCGGCCACCGCGCTCACCGCCCGCGCGAGCGCTCGTTCGCGGCGGGCGCGGATGGCATCCGGGGCGATCGTGGCGCGCAGCGCCGGCGCGATCCGCCCGGTGGGATCGACGATCGCCACCTCGCCACTGATGCGGGTGGCGTTCGAGGTCATCAGCCGCGGCATCACCGCGAAGAGAACGGCGAACATCGCGGGCATGATCAGCAGTCCGATCATGAAACCCTTGTTGGTGACCGCCGCCATGAACTCGCGGCCGGCGACGAGCGCGACCTTCTTCGGGCTGGTCATGCGTGGGCCTCCTCGGGCGCTCCCGCCTGCAGGCGGCTGCGGAGCTTGGCCGCGGCCTCGTCGAGGCCGCCACCCCCGGCGACGATGCGGACGAACACGTCTTCGAGCCGGAGGCGCCCGATCTCGATGCGCGCCGGCGGCACCAGCGCGGCGGCCTGCGCCAGCGCGAGGCTGGGGTCGGCGCCCGCCACCAGCGTGATCGCGTACTCGGAGCCCCGCCTCTCGACGCGCTCCACCTCCGGCATCGCCCGGATCGGCGCGACGTCGGCCTGCGGGTCGAGCGGCTCGACCACCACGGTCCGCGGATCGAACTGGCGCCTCAAGCCCTCCATCGGCTGGTCGAGCACCTTGTGGCCCTCGTGGATCATGAACACGTGGTCACACATCTCCTCGGCATACGCCATGATGTGAGTCGAGAGCAGAATCGTGGCGCCGCGCGCGTGGGCGCGCCGCACCTGCTCGCGCAGCAGCCGCACGCTCACGGGGTCGAGGCCGCTGAACGGTTCGTCGAGAATGAGCAGCTCCGGCTCGTGCAGCGTGGCGCCGACGAACTGCACGCGCTGCAACATGCCCTTCGACAGCTCGTCGCAGGCGGTACGCTCGGTGCCCCGCAGCCCTACCTGCTCGAGGAGCGACGGAATGCGCGTGGCGGCCGCCTCGCGGCTCACCCCCTTGAGCTGCGCCAGGTAGGTGAGAAAGGCGCCGACGCGCATCTTGCGGTAGACGCCGCGTTCCTCGGGCAGGTAGCCGATCTGATCCTTGGCCTCCAGGGCCGAGCGGCGGCCCAGCACCGACAACGACCCCGAATCCGGAAACAGGATCGACATGATCATCCGGATGCAGGTCGTCTTCCCCGCACCGCTGGGACCGATCACGCCACAGACGGCGCCGCGCGGCACCGCCAGGCTCAGGCCGTTCACGGCGACATTGGCGCCAAAGGTCTTGCGGACGTCCTTCAGCTCGATCGCATGCGTCATGCTAGTCCCCTGGAAGCGTGATGACTTTCCTAAGTCCCGGAGCGCGGCGCCCCGATGGCAAGGCGCGAAGAGCGAGCTTATTGGACATAAGTGAGCGATGAGCAACGCAGCCAGAGGGGATGCCCCGCCCGGGAGTTAGGTGAGTCATCACGCTTCCAGGGGACTAGCTCCATTTGCAGGGCGCTTATATCACGCGCAGCGGGCACCGCGGGCGGCGGGCGCCGCGGTGAAAGTTTGTTAGAGTGACTCGATGCCCCGCCTCGCGCTCGCGCCGCTCGTGCTCGTCCTGCTCGCCGCGGTGGCGGCGTGCCGCAGCGGGCCGCCGCCGCGCGAGTTCGAGATCGTCGGCCAGATCCAGGCCGTCGCATCCGAGCGAGGCGAGGTGACGCTGAAGCACGAGGACATCAAGGGTTTCATGCCGGGCATGACCATGGCCTTCAAGGCCGGGCCGGAGGTGCTTGGCGGCAAGCGGCCCGGCGATCTGGTGACCGGCACGCTGGTCGTCGGCGAGGTCGAGGTGTACGTGTCGAAGCTGTCGGTGACCGGCCACCGTGCCCTGGCCGCTGCGACCCCGCTGCCGGCGGACGGATCGGCCATCATCCAGCCTGGCGATCCGGTGAAGGACGCGGTGCTTGTCGATCAGGACGGGCAGACGCGGCGCTTCTCGGGCTGGCGCGGTCACCGGCTGGCGCTCACGTTC
>DATMDI010000486.1:0-5549 GCA_035557875.1 Vicinamibacterales bacterium | reverse complement strand
TCTGGCGCTGGCCGTTGGCTTCTGGACCTCGGTGTTCCAGGTGCGCCACAGGGACGTACAGCTTTCGCTGCGCTACGTCCTTCAGTTCTGGCTGTACGCAACGCCGGTAATCTATGCGCACACGGCGATTCCGGAAAGATTTCGCTTTCTCGCGTCTCTGAATCCGATGACCGGGGTGGTCGAACTGTACAAATGGAGCCTGCTGGGGGTCGGGGACTTTCCAGGCCGGGCACTCGTCCCCAGCATCGCCATTACGCTGACGATCTTCGTCACAGGTGCCGCGTTCTTCAACCGTGCCGAGTCTGCCTCTGTCGACCGGCTTTAGTGAGGGGACCCGGGTTTCTCGGACCACTACGACGGTGAGTCCGCGGCCGTTGTGAGCCCGTTCTGATCGTATTCTCGAGGGCTCAGACCCTTGAGACTTTCCCCACAGCTGCTCGACAGAAAGCGCTTCGTCTTCACGGCATCTCCTTGGCCCGGTTGGCCGGATCATGCCGCAGTCCTCACGCGTGCTCGCATGTGCGGACGACGTGCTGGTGGTCAATCGGGGACCTCGCTTCTCGTCCAGTAGTGGCTGTTGGACCGCAGTCGACGAAGGCGACGGCTCCCGCCCGATGACGTGATCGTGACAAGGCCAGTCATCTCGTTCTCAGGCTGGACGACGGAACGGCGTATATCGTCGATTGGGTGAACCTGACCCGACTGACGAGTGCCGGCATCATCGGCGCCGCGAAAGAGGCGGTGGCGCCTGGAGCGCGCCTCGCGGTGACGGGCTATTTGATCAGAGATGCCGCCGAGCTACGGCGGATTGCTCCGAAGTTCAAGGGTGACGTGAATCCGAACACCGTCGAAGCACGCTCGTTACGGCGTGTGGACGACAGTTTCAGCTGGCCACCGTCTCCGAGCGCATACTCTCCGAACTGCGACCCGAAGTAGCCCAAGCGCGCCACCGCGGTGTGCGTTTTCCCGGCGCCGCGCGTTGATGTGGCAGCGGCCCGGTCTGCCGCGGACCCTGCGCCGCGGGTGTGCCGGGCTTGTCGTGGCGAGCCGGTTCGGGGTAGCTGCCTCCAGCGTTCTGACTTGTAGGCTCCCATTCACGAAGGACCCATGCTTTCGGCCGATTCGGTCCCGGCTCCGATTTGCGTCATCCTCGCGAGCGAGGTGCGGCTGTACCGCGAGGGTATCGCCTCCGCGTTGAGCTCGCACGGGCGGCTGCGCATCGTCGCCACGCCGGGCAATCGCCCTGACGCGGCTGCGGCCGTGCGGACGCTCCAGCCCGAGGTCGTGATCGTCGACATGTCGATGGCGGGAGCCCTCGAACTCACGGCCGAGCTCCGAGCTCTGTCGCCGTCGCTTCGCATCGTGGCGATGGCGGTGCGAGAGGACATCGCCGCCATATCCGAGTGCGCGCGGGCCTGTGCCGATGGGTTCGTGACGGTGAACGCCTCCATGGTCGAGCTCGTCGGAGCGATCGAGCGGGCGCTGGCAGGGGAGCTGCTCTGCACGCCGCGCATCGCGGCCGAGCTGTTTCACAGCATGCGTGCGCAGCCCGAGCGGCGGGGACCGGGCCTGCCGAACGGCGCCACGCTGACGATTCGCGAGGAGCAGGTGCTGTCGTTCCTCGCTCGTGGACTCTCCAACAAGGAAATCGGCAGCTCGCTGCACATCTCGGAGGCCACCGTGAAGAGCCACGTGCACCATCTGCTCGAGAAACTGCAGGTCTCGAGTCGTGCGCAGGCGATGGTGCACGCCATCCGTCCCGACAACGTCTTGCGCGTCACGGGGTACGGCGCGGCCCCGGCGCTGACGCTGACCCCGTTCACCTCGAAAGCGCCCCGCTAGACATTAGAAGAACGGTTGCGCCGCGGTGCCTGGTTCGTCGAGGTCGGCGGCCAGCACCGGCAGCACCAGCAGACCTTTGTACAGGCTGTGCGGGTAATCCGGTTCGAACGCGCCCACCGCGGCGCGGTAGCCGAGCGTGCGCGCGCGTTCGAGCCAGCGCCCGTCGCCGGTGTGGCGGTGGAGAGCGAGCAGCGCGTAGGCGCGTCCCGCCAGCCCGCAGCACAACGTGCCCGAGGCGTCCGGCGCGTCGAACGTGTCCCAGGCTGCCCCCGTGGCAAGGTCCACGAACCGGTCGTTCGACGGCAGGAGCCGGGCCGCGGCCGTCCACAGGTGCACGTACCCGGCGCTGCCGTTGCACCAGCCGGGCATGTAGTTGGCGTCGCTGCCCGTGGTCAGCATCCATGGCCACTTCGTGCCTCGGCCCGCAGGCTCGGCGAGGCGCGACAACTCGTCGAGCCGCCCGGCGACTGGTGCCGGAATAGGTGTGCCGGTTTGCTCGCACCACATCAGCGTGGCGTAGATGAACCCGCCCCACCCATGGGCAACGCCAAGGTTGGTGATGCCGCTGCTGACGATGGCCGGCTGGGCGTCGATCTCGGTCCACAGGCGGGTCACGCGATCGTTGCCGAACGCGAGGAGCTGCGGACGGCTCTGGCTGGCGCCTCGCGGAAGGGTGCGCCACAACTGCGCCGCGCCGAGGATGGTGCTCGACAGGCCGAGCGTGAGGTCGAGATTCTCCACGCGCTCGCCGGCCGCCGTCAGAAAGTCCGCGAGGGCGCGCCCGTGACCGTCGTCGTCACCTGCCATGTGCGCAATCAGCGCGCGCACCGCCGCGACGCCGCTGCGCGTGTGGTACGGCGAGACGGTGCCGACCGTCTCGGGCGACAGTTCTCCGCTGGCGTTCGTGAACGCGTTGACGTCGTCGCGCGCCAGTTGCGCGGCCCGGCACGCCCACGCATCCGCACGCGCCAGAAGCGCCGCGTCCTGTCTCGACACCGCCCGACGCCCCAGCACGTAAGCCACGCCCGCGGCGCCGTAGTTGAGCGACGCGGTAGGGCCGAGGGGCAGGCCGCTCGAGAACCAGGGTTGGTCGAGTTCCGTCTGCCGCAACACGTGTTCGACGGCGTCGCTCAGCACCGCGCGCGCCTTCCGGTCGCCGGCGGCCGCGGTATCCGCGGCTCCTTCGGGCTCTCGAATCGCGATCCGCTCCAGCGCCTCCGCCAGCGCCTTGGTGGACGGAAAGCGGTCGGCCGGGTCTTTCGCGAGGCCCCTGAAGAGGCACGCCTCCAACTCCGGCCAGTCGGCGACGCCCCGAGCCGCGAGCGCCATCGGCGGCGTTTCCGCGATCTCCCGCATCAGCTCGGCGCGACCCAGGCTGAAATCGACGTAGTGCGCCCCGGTGAGCAAGTAGTACAGGAGCGCCGCCACCGAGTACTGCTCGCCGGCTTCCGTCACCGGAGGCCACACGCGATTGTCGAGCGCCGCGCGCGCGGTCTCCGGCTCATGAAAGAAGGCGACGCCGCCACGGGCGTGTGAGGCGCTGTTCGCGCCGTCCGCCCGCAGGGCGCCAAGGCCGAAGTCGATCACGCGAACGCCGCGCGCCTCGTCCACGAGTACGTTCCGCGGGTGCACGTCTCCGTGCACGACCTGATGCTGATGGAGCGTCGCATACGCGCGCGCGATGCCCTGAAGCAGGGTCAGCTGCCGGCGCCGCTGATGGGGCCCCGGCTGCCTGCATTCGAAGGCGGCGATCTCCGACTCGAGCCCGCCGCAGTGTTCCATGAGCAGGAAGGCGCGGCCATCCATGCTGCCGGCTTCGACGAGCGCGGGCGCCACAACGCCGCCCAGCCTCGCCAGTACCCGGGCTTCGCTCTCGAAGTGCGTCACCGACATCTGCGCGTCCGAACGTTGAATCTTGAGGACGCATGCGTCGCCGCTCTCGACGCGGCGGGCGAGATAGACCTCTGTGTCCTCGACGAGCTGCATGAGGCGCAGCACCTCGGCTTCGCCCACCCGGTCGCCCCGCGAATACTGCGGCCGCAGCTCGGACGGCTGCGCCTCGTCGCCCGCGTCGCCGGGCACCACCATGAACCCCTGATCCATCATCTGGCGAACCAGCCGGTAGGCGTCGTCGAGCACGTCCGTGGCGTCGAAGTGCCGCGCGTTGCTGAAAAGCACCACGGCTTCCACGATCGTGCGTGGCGTCCGAAACTGCTCGATGAGTGCCGCGGCGGCCTCGTCCACGACGGTGGACGTGCTGCGCGATCGCGGCCGCGAGATCGCGAAGTCGCCGTCTTCGCAGTCGATGCCCTGGCGCGTGCGGTCGTCGAGGTCGCCGACCGGGATGATGAGTACGTCGCCCTTCAGCGTGATCGGTGCGGTGATGTCCACGGCTTTGTCCTTACAATGTGATGGACGCGCCCGCCAGAGCGGCGTCGCGCCACAGGGTTTGCATCGGCGCCCAGCGGTCCACGTCGACACCTTCGAACTGCAGACGCTGCACGGCGAAGCGGGCCGGTGCCGTTGCGCCGTCGCCCGGATCGCGCCGCGCGTCGATCAAGGCTCCAGCCAGCGACTCCGTGATCCACGAGCGCCAGCTCTGTTGCGGCAGCCACGACAGTGGGCGTGCCGCTGCTGGCGGGTCGGCACCCCACGAGAGCAGTCCGTCGCCGTCGATGGGCGCCGTGAACGGGACACCTTGCGCCGGCAGGCCCCGCAGCCGGTCCGCGAGGCGATCGCCAACCGCCAGAAGCGTCGCCTGATCGTCGAAATAGGCCACCAGCTTGTCGGGTCGCAGCAGCCCGGCGGCCTTGCCGGCGACCTTGAAGTTGCGCACGTCGTGCGCTTCGAGCGCCAGGAGCAGTTCTCGGAATGCGTCGGCCAGGCCGCTGGGCGCGGGGCTCACATACAGCTTGCAGGACGTGCCTCCGGGGGCCGCCGACAGTCCCGCGCGCCGGCCTCGCGGCTGGCGGCCGAAGTTGATCCAGTGGCCGCCGTTGGCGTGGGTCACGCCCCATCCCTCCGCACGCAGCCGGCCGTCGTCCACGAGCGGATCGAGAATGGACGCCGCGTCGGGATAGCGTGCCGCGTGTGCCGCTGTGAGCGGGAGGCGGTTGAAGGCATACAGCCGCATCGCCAGCGTGCCGCGATCGTCGAGTGGAAGGGCAGCTCCGTACTCGACCGCGTCCCACGAGAGCTGCGCCAGGCGGTGGCGCGCGCCGTCGGTGGATCGTCCGGGCAGCAGGACCGCGGCAGCGCGGTTGCCCGTGACGAACTCCGGACCGTCGCTGATCTCGACGAATCCATCGAGCACGAGGCGGCGGATACCGTCGAACGCCGGATCGGACTCGTTGACGTACGAGGGCAGCGGGCCCGCGTCTCGCAGCGTCAACAGCAGGAGTGCCATGTCCCGGTCCACGGCACGCACCGAGCGCGGGCCGGACCCGTCCGCGACGTCGCGGCGCCGCAAGATACCGTAGAAATCCCGTTGGGCCCGTAAATCGGCGAGCGCGGCCCGTTCGTGATCGCCGAGCCGGTCGAACAGGACGATCTCGCACTGCGGGCTGGTGCGGAACGCGCTCGTCCGCATGGCGTTGTCTGGTGGAGGCATCGGAGTCTCGCTCGCTGTGGCGAGAACGAGCCCCGGCCGCGCCGGGACCCGTTCCCTCCGAGTTACTTCTTGTTCGCGCCGCTCTTGCGGCGGGCCT
>DATMDI010000485.1:0-4845 GCA_035557875.1 Vicinamibacterales bacterium | reverse complement strand
GATCGGCATCGGCGCCGGGATCGGCGCCGTCGTGGGCGCGATCGCCGGCGGCGGCGACGGCGCTGCGAAGGGTGCCGCGATCGGCGGCGCGGGCGGCACCGGCGTCGTGCTGGCGACCAAGGGGAAAGAGGTGCGACTTGGTGCGGGAGCCAACGTCTCGACGCGCCTCACCGCGCCGCTGACGGTTCGGCTCGAATAGCCGCGCCGGGGCTCAGCGCGAGCGGCGGGCCGTCGCGACTGCCGGGCGGATTGCGGCCACTGCGGCCTCGGCCCCGCTTTCGGTCGTGATCGGGGCAGGCAGGGCGGTCGTGATCGGGACAGTCGGCGCGCTGCTCGAGTCGGCAGGCCGCTCCGCCAGCTGCACGGCGTCGTTCCACCTGGCGAGCTCGCCCGCGGCCCGGGTCAGATGATCGGGGCGGTTCATGAAGGCCCGAGTCACCGGATCGAGGCCGCTTCTCACGCCGGTCAGCCGCAGCAGTCCCACCCGGGCGAGCCACGGCAGCGCGTCAGGCACGCGTCCGAGCACTTCGCGGTCTGGGCTGGGCTTGTCGCGCTCCGGCGGGTCGAGCAGTACCGCCGCGGCGGTGACGTCGGGGAACTGCGCACTGAACGCCGCGGCAAAGGTGGCCCCCAGGCCGTTGCCGACGATCACGTAGGGCGCCGGCTCGCGCGCTCCGTCGAGCAGCGCGCGCAGCTCACTGGGTACCAGGGCGGGATCGAACGGCCCATCGCCGCGCTCGCTCCAGCCCAGTCCGGCGCGGTCGTAGCTGCACACGCGGGTGAGCGGCGTGAGTCCGGCCTGGACGCGACTCCAACTCGCCGACAGGCCGGCGGCCGGTGCTTCGAGCACGACCGTGGGCGACCCGGCGCCAGTGCAATGAATCTGAAGCTGATGCCCGCCGACGCTGACGAGCCGGCCCGGATGCGGCAGGCGCCGGCGCTCGAGCGAAGTCGTGACGCCCTGGTAGGTGGCGCCGGCGAGCGCGAGCAGCACGACGAGCGCCAGCGCGGCGCGTACCAGCCGCGGCACGTAAAGGGTCATCAGTGCTCGCGCCCCTCGAGCCCGTACTTCTCGATCCGCGAGTACAGCTGTGCGCGCGTGAGGCCGAGCAGTTTGGCCGCGCGGGTCTTGTTGTAGCGCGCCTGGGCCAGCGCATTCACCACCAGCGAGCGTTCGATCTCGCCCAGATTCATGGCGCCGGCGGCCAGGGTGCCGGACGATGGGGCCTGCAGCGCCAGGCGCTGGGAGGTCACCGGCAGGTGCTCGCCCCGGATGTGACCACCGTCGGCCAGGATGACCGCGCGCTCGATCGCGTTGCGCAGCTCGCGCACGTTGCCCGGCCAGCCGTAGGCCAGCAACTGATCCTTGGCGTCGCGCGAGATGCCGGCGGCCGGGCGGCCGATCGTTTCACCGATCTCCGCCAGGAACATCTCGGCCAGCTCGATGATGTCGTCGAGCCGATCGCGGAGCGGCGGGAGGTGGATCTCGAATACCCCGAGCCGGTAATACAGGTCCTCGCGCAACTCACCGCGCTGAATCGCCGTGTGCAGGTCGCGATTGGTCGCGGCGATGACCCGAATGTCGGCGCGCATCACCCGCGTGCTGCCGAGGCGCATGAACTCGCGCTCTTCGAGCACGCGCAGCAGCTTGGCCTGCACCGTCGGCGCCATCTCGCCGACCTCGTCGAGGAACAGCACGCCGCCGGCGGCCTGTTCGATCCGGCCCGGCTTCATCGCGACGGCGCCGGTGAACGCGCCGCGCTCGTGGCCAAACAGCTCCGATTCGAGCAGCTGGTCGGGCAGGGCGGCGCAGTTGATGGCCATGAACGGGCCGTGGTTGCGGCGCGAGGCGTGGTGCAGGAAGCGGGCGACGACTTCCTTGCCGGTGCCCGATTCGCCGGTGAGGAGCACCGTGGTCTCGGTGTGCGCGACTCGCGTGGCCTGGGCGAGCACGTCCTTCCACTGCTTGCTGTGCCCGACCACGCGCCGCACGCCGCCGCGCGCTTCGAGCTCGCGGGTGAGCGTGGCAACCTGCGCCTCGAGCCGGGCGGCGGTGGCCGCGGCTTCGGCCAGGTGCTGATGCGAGAGCGCCAGCGCCAGGTGATCGGCGATGCGGCGCGCGAAGTCGATGTCGTCCTCGGCGAAGCGGTCCACTTCCCGCGCCGCGAAGAAGAGCGAGCCGAAGACCCCCGTGCCGAGCGGCAGCGGCACCCTCACCGCCGAGCGGGCGCCGAGGCGCGAGAACCACCGGCCCTGGGGACCGCTGCGCCCGAACTCCTGCTCGGCGTCGTGAACGATGTACGGGTCGCGATTGAGCAGCCGGGCGCGTTCCGGCTCGCTGAGCAGGATCGGCTCCCAGAAATCGGGATCGGTCGTGGCCGCGCCGGCCACGGCGTACATGCGGGACGACGTCGCCGAGTCGTCCCAGGCCGTGAGCACGAGGAAGTCGTGCGGCAGGCCGCCGCGTACGACCCGCGACACTTCGGGGAACACCTGCCGGACGTCGAGGGCGCCGGCCATGGTGTGCAGCAGCCGCCGCAGGCTCTCGATGCGCTCGCGGCGGAGGAATTCGCGCTCCTTCAGCGCGGCGTTCTGGATGGCGAGGGCCATGAGGTCGGCGATCGCATCCATCAGCGCCTGATCGTCGCGCCCGTAAGCGTCGAGTTTGGCGGACGTGAGCCAGGTGGCGCCGAGCACGAGCGGACCCTGGCGGATCGTGCAGACGATCTGCGACTGCACGCCTGGGTCCGCCGGCCCCGAGGGGGGCGTGCCGCTGCCGATGCGGTGAGCCGTCACCTGCACTTCGCCGGCCGGCGTCGCCGCATAGGCGACGAGCGACTCGGGCCGATCCAGCCGCAACACGAACAGCTGATCGAACTCGAGCCCCTCGCGCAGCAGCACGGCGAGGCGCGACACGACGTCGGTCAGGCTCGGGGTTTCCGCGACGAGCCGGGCCACCGCCGCCAGAACGGCCGAAGGATCCGGATGGGGCATGACGGCGGAGGCTCAGTATAATCCTCGACGGATGCCCTCTCAGCGGGTGCTCGCGGCCGGTTTCTCGTGGTTTGACCTGTTGTTTTGGGGCCGTCCCAATCGAATCGCCAGCGCAATCGTCAGCGGCACGGCGGGAACGGCAATCGTCGATCCCGGACCCACCTCGTGTCTCGATACGCTCGAGGCGTCGCTGGCGCTCCACGGCCAGTCGTTTGCCTCGGTCACGCATCTCCTGCTCACACACATCCACCTCGACCACGCGGGCGCGGTCGGGACCATCCTTCGCCGTCACCCGCGTATTCAGGTCGTCGTCCACGAACGCGGCGCGCGCCACCTGGTCGATCCGTCGAAGTTGCTCGACAGCGCTACGCGCCTGTATGGCGACGCGATGGACCGCCTGTGGGGTGAGGTGGCGCCGGTGCCGGAGCGTAATCTGCTGGTGGTCGCCGGCGGAGAAGCGGTGGCCGCGGGCGGCCGCACGTTCGAGGTGGCCTACACGCCAGGACACGCCTCGCATCACGTGTGCTACTTCGATCGCGCAAGCGGCGTCGCGCTCGTGGGCGATACCGCCGGCGTGTGCGTGGAGGGCGGCTACGTCCTGCCGCCGACGCCGCCGCCCGACATCGACGTGGAACGCTGGCTGGAGAGCCTGCAGGTGATCGAGCGGTGGGGCGCGTCCACCCTGTTCCTCACGCACTTCGGCCCGGTTACCGCGGTGCGGACGCACCTCCAGACGCTCGCCGACAACCTGCAGCGGGCGGCGGCGATGGTGCGCGAAACACTGGAGATCGACGCTCCCGACGACGAGCGGCGTGCGCGCTTCGAGGAGCGCATGCGCGCGGAGCTGCGCGCGCACATGACCGACGAGCGCTCGGCCGCCTACGAGATGGCCGCCGGCTTTCAGATGATGTGGCCTGGCCTGGCGCGCTACTGGCGAAAGAAGGAAGCCGTTCGCTAGTTCGCGACCGCGATCGGCGACTCGCTCTCGGGCGCCTGCGCCGATACCGAGGGTTCCGAGAGGAGACGGATGGCGTATCCCTGCGGCGTGCCCGTCGCCGACGCATACGGGCCCACCCGGTAGACCACCGACAGCAGCTTTCCGCGCCGGAGCACGGGCGGAAGGTCGGGGCGGTCGTACGCCGAACGCTCCACCTGGAAGTGCACCAGTCGATACAGCGGAATCGACGCCGGCATCTGGCACTCGACGAACGCGTCGCTGTCGCTCACGTCGCGGGTGACCACCGAGGCAAACCGGAGCGTGCCCGTGGCATCGCGCCACGTCAGGCGGCCCGGGATGGCCACGCGGCGGCGGCGCCCGAGCCGGTCACGCAGGCCCGCGGTGGAATGCGTGGTGGCTGTGGCTTGGCGGTTCATCACGAAGTCCTCCGTGCTCAGCGAGAGGGACATTTCGACTTCTTCTGTATCAAGTCGCGGACCCCAGCCTGAACAGGCGGGCTCATCTGTGATGAGCGCTATAAGTATTTGAGTTTAAATGGGTTGACAGTTCTTGGCTGAACTGTTCGCCACACGCGAATGGATACTAAGTATCCAGCAGGCCTGTATACCTGGCTACTTTGTATCCGCCGTTGCGATGCTCAAGCCGAGCCGGGCCATCTTCATGTAGAGGCCCTTGCGCGTCAGGTCGAGGAGCCGCGCGGTCTCTGAGATGTTCCCGCCGGTCTTCTCGAGCGTGGTCATGATGTAGGTCCGCTCGAGCCGTTCCACGTTTTCGGCCAGCGTGCCTGCTTCCGGCGCCCAGCCGCCGGGCGAGGGGGCTGCCGCCGAGACGCCGGCCAAGCGCTGCACCGAGAGATCGGGTGAGAGATGCTCGGGCTCGATGATGCCGCCGGC
>DATMDI010000484.1:0-2935 GCA_035557875.1 Vicinamibacterales bacterium | reverse complement strand
GCGCTCGGGACCCGGCGCGGTGTCGGCACTTTCGTGCTCGACGCGCCACAGCTCGCGGCCGACCATCAGGAAGCCCGCGACGCCGAGCTCCGTGCCGTTGCCACCCGCGCCATTGCCGACGCATCGGCTCATGGCTTCTCGGTCGCCGATCTCCGCAAAGCACTCCTCTCGATCGCCAAAGGAGAAACGTCGTGATGACCTCAAAGAGCCGGAATCTGTTCGACACGCTGCCGTCGTCGCAGCCCGCCGCGCAGATCAATGTCGTGGCCGTCGCGCTCTTCCTGGTCGTGGCGGGAGCGGGCCTGGTGGCGACGCTGCAGACGAACAACCCGTACTGGGTCGTCGCTGGAGTGCTGCTCGGGTTCGCCGCCGCCCAGTCGCCGCGCGTGGCGCAACAGTGGGAACGGGCCGTGGTCTTGCGGCTGGGCCGGTTCATCGGCCTGCAGGGACCGGGCCTCTTCTGGATCGTGCCGTTCGTCGACGCGGTCGGCCGCGTGATCGACCAGCGGGTGATCACCACGAGCTTTGCCGCCGAGCAGACGCTGACCTCCGACACCGTACCCGTCAACGTGGACGCCGTGCTGTTCTGGATGGTGTACGACGCCGAGAAAGCCGCCCTCGAAGTGCAGGACTACCCCTCGACGGTCAGCCTGGCGGCGCAAACGGCCTTGCGCGACATCATCGGCCGCACTTCATTGGCCGATCTGCTCCGCGGACGGGACAAGATCGAGGAGCAGCTGCAGAAGCTGATCGACGAGCGCTCCACGCCGTGGGGCGTCACCGTGCAATCGGTCGAGATGCGCGACATCGTGATTCCGAGCCAGCTCCAGGAAGCGATGTCGCGCGAGGCCCAGGCGACGCGCGAGAAGGCGGCACGCATCATCCTCGGCGAGGCGGAAATGGAGATCGCGCGCTCGTTCGAGATCGCGTCCCGCGTCTACATCGACAACCCGACCGCGCTCCACCTGCGGGCGATGAACATGCTCTACGAGGGGCTCAAGGAGAAAGGCGCGCTCATGCTCGTCCCGAGCACGGCGGTGGAGTCGATGGGCATGGGCGGCATGCTTGGCGCGGCCGCGCTGCAGCAGGCACGCCTCGCCGGCGGCGGCGGCGAGACCAAATGAGCGCCGGCCTTCGCGCCGTCGTCGCCGCCAGTCTGCTGGCGGCGCCGCTCGAAGCGCAGCAGCCCGCGCCGACCGGCGGAACTGCCGCCACGCCGGCGTTCGAGGTGGCCTCGATCAGGCCAAACCGCACAGTGGCGTGCCCCAACGCTTCCAGGCCGCACCCGGTGGACGCTACACGTTCACCGCGTACACGCTGAAGAGCCTCATCGACGTCTCGCATCAGCGCAGCGCCTTCGACAATCGAGAGATGGTGGGTGGGCCGCCTTGGCCCCGTGTATGCGCTCACGCTGGCGCGCGCCGACCGGAGGCTCGGCGCCGGCTTGAAGCCGACCGGCACCGACTGCGCCGAGGCGATGCGCAAGCTGGTCGCACCGCTGCCTGGGGCGGCGCCCTCACGTGACGCCCCTCCGTGCACGTTCGGTGGCGCGCCGGGTCGCACCATCGGCAACAACGTCTCACTCGCGATGTTGGCCAGCGTCCTGTCGAGTAATGTCGGACGGCCCGTCATCGATCGCACCGGCGTCGCTGGCTACTTCGACTTCACCCTCGACTACACGCCGGACGTCGGCGTTCGGGGGCTTGGACCGGCCACCCCACAGACGGGGGCCGCGCCTGCCACTGGTGATGCGCCGTCGCTCTTCACCGCGTTACAGGAACAGCTCGGACTGAAACTCGACGCCACACGCGCGCCAGTGGACGTGCTCGTGATCGATCGGGCGTCGCCGCCGACCGAGAATTGAGTGGATCTCGAGCGTGCACACGATCGTGTGATCACCGGCGCCTGAACAGCGCGCTCGCCGTGTATCGGCCGGGACCGACGAAGAACAGACCCGCAACGACGAACGCGTTCTTGAGCGCATGCTCGGGCTGGGGCATCTCGCGGCCGAACTGATCGATGGTCGCCATCACCATCACACCCAGCAGCGCCACGCACACGGGCCGGAAGAACAGCCCGGCGGCAAACAGCAAACCACCGGCGCCCTCTGACAGCGCCGCCGCCAGCCCCCAGGCGGGATGGGCGAACGTGATGCCGACATTCGCCACGGCATCGCCGATGCGCTCCCAGGTTTCGGGGCCGCCAGCCAGCTTCGGATAGCCGTGATACCAGAAGAACGACAAGCCAAAGCCCAGACGGAGGATGAGCAGACCAACGTCGCGATAGCGGTCCATGTGTGTATAACGACCGTTGTAGAGCGGTCGTTTCAGACCGACTGGCTTATGACTCGAGTGTCGGTGGATCCAGGGTGCTCACGGCACGTACTTGGCGATCGCGGCGGCCCAGGCGAGAGATGGGCGGTGCCAGTGGCCGTCTTGCGTGTCACTCACGTCGAACGCGACGGTGTAGATCGGGCCGTTCACCACGAGAGCGGCGGCCGCGGTCTCGCCGATGAAGGCGCCCGCCCACACGTTCGATCCGTCGAGCAGGCCGGCTTCGGTGATCTCGATCGCGCGCGCGAGGCCGGGGCCGGTGAGCGTGAGCTTCACCGTGGGTCCCTTGGCCTCGACACTGGCAGCAATCACCAGCAGCGCGATCGCGAGCACGGCGGAGCGATTCGTGATCCCTCCATTGGCGGCCGGGTCTAAAGAACCGGGCCCCACGTACCGGAAGCCGGGAGCCTACAAGTACGACAGCAGCCCCGAGATCGCGCTGTAGATGACGTCGGCGAGCTGGCGCACGAGCGGCGACACGTCGCCCGTCTCGAGAGAAGTCGCAACAGTGACCGGATCTGTTAACAGGAGCCAGATCGCCGCGCCGGCGACGGTCGCGGCAAGGGCGCCAACGACGACACCGATCCCGACCACACGGTCCA
>DATMDI010000483.1:0-5466 GCA_035557875.1 Vicinamibacterales bacterium | reverse complement strand
TGCTCGAGAACCGCGACCTGATGAAGCGCACGTTCCCGCAGGTGTTCGAGGGGCTGCGCGTGCGCCCCGTCTTCGAGTATCCCAGCCTCCTGCTCGAGACGCTCGAGGCCATGGCGCCCGCGGGCCTCACCGCCAAACCGGTCGTCGTCCTCCTCACGCCCGGGATGTACAACTCGGCGTACTTCGAGCACAGCTACCTGGCGCAGAAGATGGGCATCCCGCTCGTCGAAGGGCGCGACCTGGTCGTCGAGGACAAGTCGGTGTGGATGCGCACGACCAAGGGGCTGCGCCGCGTCCACGTGATCTATCGCCGCATCGACGACGACTTCCTCGACCCGCAGACCTTCCGGCCCGACTCGCTGCTCGGTGTGCCCGGGCTGGTGGATGCCTACCGCGCCGGCCGTGTCTCGCTGGCCAATGCGCCCGGCAATGGCGTCGCCGACGACAAGGTGATGTACGCCTACGTGCCGGACATGATTCGCTACTACGAAGGTGAGGAACCGATCATCCCCAACGTACCCACCTACCTGTGCTGGCGCGATACGGACCGTCAGCACGTGTTGCAGAACCTCGAAACGCTGGTGGTCAAGGCCGCCAACGAGGCCGGCGGCTACGGCATGCTCGTCGGCCCCCACTCCACCAAGGCCGAGCGCGAGGCGTTTGCCGCCAAGATTACCGCCCAGCCGCGCAACTACATCGCCCAGCCCACGCTGGGACTGTCCCGCGTCCCCACGCTCGTCGGCGACCAGCTCGAAGGCCGCCACGTGGACCTCCGCCCCTACATCCTCTACGGCGACGACATCCGTGTCGTGCCCGGCGGGCTGACACGGGTGGCGCTGCGCAAAGGATCGCTGGTCGTCAATTCCTCGCAGGGCGGCGGCAGCAAGGACACCTGGGTGCTCGAGGCCGGAGCCGGCGAATGAGAGGCGACCCACCGCCGCTCCTCAGCCGCGTCGCCGACTCCGTCTACTGGATGGCGCGCTACATCGAGCGCGCGGAGAACGTGGCCCGGTTCATCGGCGTCAACCTGAACCTGCAGATCGATCTGCCGCTGGCCCCGGCGCAGCAGTGGCAGCCGCTCATCGACACCAGCGGCGACGCCGAGGTCTTCAAGGAACGCTTCGGCGTCGCCACCCAGGCCAGGGTCATCGAGTGGCTCGCCTACGACACCGAGAACTCCAGCTCGATCGCGTCGTGCCTGCGCTTCGCGCGCGAAAACGCCCGGTCGGTGCGCGAGACGATCTCCTCGGAGATGTGGACGCAGGTCAACACCATGTACCTGCAGATCCAGACGCAGCGGTCACTTCCGGAGCCCGAGCGCATGCTCGACGCCTTCCGTGAGATCCGCATGGGCTGTCATCTGTTCGAGGGCGTGACCGACGCGACGATGTCGCACAACGAGGCCTGGCATTTCATGCGCCTCGGCCGCATGCTGGAGCGCGCCGACAAGACCTCGCGCATCCTCGACGTCAAGTACTTCATGCTGCTGCCGTCGCTGCGCGACGTCGGCACTCCCTACGATGACATCCACTGGTCCGCGGTGTTGAAGTCGGTGAGCGGCTTCGAGATGTATCGCAAGAAGTACGGGCGCATCACGCCGCCCGATGTCGTGGACTTCCTGGTGATGGACAACGAGTTTCCGCGCGCCGTGCGCTTCTGCATCAAGTCGGCGAGCGAGTCGCTGCAGTCGGTCACGGGGACGCCGATCGGCGCGTTCCGCTACCGCTCCGAGCAGCTGATGGGCCAGCTGCGCGCCGAGCTCGACTTCACCTCGGTGGACACTGTCATCCGCAGCGGCCTGCACGAATACCTCGATCGGCTGCAGGTGAAGATGAACGCGATCGACAACAGCCTGCGCGACGACTTCGCGGTGCGCAATGCGCCCGCCGTCGCCTCACAGTCGCAGACTCAGAGCTCGAGCACGGGACCCACGGCATAAACGGATGATCAAGGTCGCTCTCCACCACAAGACCGTCTATCACTACGACCGGCCGGTGACGCTCTCACCGCACGTCATCCGGCTGCGCCCGGCGCCGCACAGCCGTACGCCGGTGACCGGCTACTCGCTCCGCCTCGAGCCGGCGCAGCACTTCATCAACTGGCAGCAGGATCCGCAGGGCAACTTCCTCGCCCGGGTCGCGTTTCCGGAACCGACGACGATCTTCTCCTTCGAGGTGGACCTCGTCGCCGAGATGACCGTCCTCAACCCGTTCGACTTCTTCCTCGAGCCGCGCGCCGAGCACATCCCCTTCACCTACGAGGAGCTGCAGCGCCGCGAGCTGGCGCCATTTCTCGAGGTGGAGCCGGCCGGCCCGCGGCTGCAGGCGCTGCTGCAGTCGATTCCGCGCGAGCCGGTCACGACGATCGACTTCCTGGTCGCTCTCAATCGCCGGCTGCAGGGCGACGTGCGATACGTGATCCGGATGGAGCCCGGGGTGCAGACGAGCGAGGACACGCTGCAGCTCGGCAGCGGCTCGTGCCGCGACTCGGCGTGGCTGCTGGTCGAAGCGCTGCGCCACCTCGGGCTGGCCGCGCGTTTCGTCTCGGGTTATCTGATTCAGCTGCGGCCCGACGAGAAGCCGCTGGAGGGCCCGGAGGGGCCCGGCCAGGACTTCACGGACCTCCACGCCTGGGCCGAGGTATATCTGCCCGGCGCCGGGTGGGTGGGCCTCGATCCGACCTCGGGGCTGCTCGCCGGCGAAGGGCACATTCCGCTCGCGGCGACACCCAGCCCGGAATCGGCGGCCCCGGTGTCGGGCCTCGTGAGTCCGAGCGAGGTCGAGTTCCACCACGAGATGTCGGTGACGCGCGTGCACGAGGATCCGCGGGTCACCAAGCCGTACTCCGACGAACAGTGGAACGACATTCTCACGCTCGGCGATCGCGTCGATCGGGAGCTCGAGGCCGGCGACGTGCGCCTGACCATGGGCGGCGAGCCGACGTTCGTGTCGATCGACGACATGGACGGCGAGGAATGGAACACGGCGGCCATGGGTCCGGCCAAGCGCCGCCTCGGCGGCGCGCTGCTGACGCGCGTGCGCGATGCGTTCGCGCCCGGGAGCCTGCTCCACTTCGGGCAAGGCAAGTGGTATCCGGGCGAGTCGCTGCCTCGCTGGGCCTTCGCCTGCTACTGGCGCACGGACGGCGTGCCGCTCTGGCGCGACGCCTCCCTCGTCGGCAGCCCCGATCGCGACGATGGCTTCGACACCGAGGATGCCCGCGCGTTTGCCGAAGCGTTGGCCGAGCGCCTGAGCGTTGGACCGGAGTACGTGATCGCGGCCTACGAGGATCCGCTCACCTACATCCACAAGGAGCGGGAGCTCCCGGTCAACGTCGATCCCGAGCTCAACGACCTCGACGATCCGGAAGAGCGTGAGCGGCTGCGCAAAGTGTTCAGCCGTGGCCTCGGCACCCCGACCGGCTTCGTGCTGCCGCTTGCCCGCGCGGCAGGCAAGGACGGCCCGACCTGGCAGTCGGGGCTGTGGATGCTGCGCGCACGCCACTTGTTCCTGATCCCTGGCGATTCGCCCGTCGGCCTCCGCCTGCCGATGAAGAGCCTGCCGGCGGGACCCGCGTGGGAGGTGTATCCGATCGATCCGATGCTCGCGACGTGGCCCGATCTGGGCGGAGGCGGGTCTAGAGACCCGCAGCCACGCTCCTCAGCGGTCGCGACCCCATCGACCCACGGCGTTCGGGCTCGTCGTCGCCAGGCGCAAGTGGACGGCCCCGACGGCACCACACGCCGGCAGAAGCAGAACGGGCAGCATGCGCCGGAGCCCGGCTCGGCCCTGGTGCGAACCGCGCTCACAGTCGAAGCCCGCGAGGGCAAGGTGTGGGCGTTCCTGCCGCCGGTCGCGTCGGCCGCCGACTATGTGGATCTGGTGACGGCGATCGAGGACACGGCCGCGCGCCTGGCGATGCCGGTGCTCATCGAGGGCTATCCGCCGCCCTACGACCCGCGGCTGCAGCAGATCAAGGTGACGCCGGACCCGGGCGTGATCGAGGTGAACATCCACCCGGCCCGGAGCTGGCGCGAGCTCGTCGCCAACACGACCACGCTTTACGAGCAGGCGCGTCTCACCCGCCTGGGCACCGAGAAGTTCATGCTCGACGGCCGCCACACCGGCACCGGCGGCGGCAACCACGTCGTGCTCGGCGGGCAGACGCCGGCCGACAGCCCGTTCCTGCGTCGCCCCGATCTGCTCCGCAGCTTCCTCGCCTACTGGCTCAACCATCCGTCGCTCTCGTATCTCTTCTCCGGCGTGTTCATCGGCCCCACGAGCCAGGCGCCGCGTGTGGACGAAACCCGCGCCGACGCCGTCTACGAGCTCGAGATCGCGATGAACACGCTCGCCGGCGCGGCCATCGACGGCGGGGCTGAAGCCGCGCCCTACGTTCCGCCGTGGCTGGTGGACCGCATCTTCCGCAACCTGCTCGTCGACGTCACCGGCAACACCCACCGGGCGGAGTTCTGCATCGACAAGCTCTATTCGCCCGACAGCGCCACCGGGCGCCTCGGTCTCGTCGAGATGCGCGCTTTCGAGATGCCGCCGCACGCGCGCATGAGCCTGGCGCAGCAACTGCTGGTTCGCACCCTGCTCGCCTGGTTCTGGCGGGCGCCGTACGATGCCGCGCCGATCCGCTGGGGCACGCGGCTGCACGATCGCTTCCTGCTGCCCCACTACGTGGAGCACGATCTGACCGCGGTGCTCGACGACCTGCACCGCGCCGGCTACCCGATCGACCGCGCCTGGTTCGCGCCGCACCTCGAGTTCCGTTTTCCCGTCTACGGCCGCGTCGTCTACGACGGCGTGGACGTGGAGCTGCGCCAGGCGATCGAGCCGTGGTACGTGCTGGGCGAAGAACCGGGCGGCGGCGGCACCGCGCGCTACGTGGATTCGTCGGTCGAGCGGGTGCAGGTGAAGGTGCGAGGCCTCTTGGCCGAGCGGCTCACCGTCGCGTGCAATGGCGTGCAGCTGCCGCTGCAGCCGACCGGCACCGAAGGCGAGTACGTGTGCGGCGTCCGCTACCGCGCCTGGCAGCCGCCGCGCTGCCTGCACCCCACGATTCCGGTGCACACGCCGCTCGTCTTCGACGTCGTCGACTTGAGCGCCCGCCGCGCCGTCGGCGGCTGCACCTACCACGTCGCCCACCCGGGCGGGCGGAGCTACGCGACCCTTCCTGTAAACTCCAACGAGGCAGAGGCGAGGCGGCGGGCCCGGTTCTTCGGGTTCGGGCACACGCCCGGCGCGCCGCTCACGCTGGTGATGGCCGACAATCGCGAGTTCCCGTCCACGCTCGACCTCCGGCGCCTGAGCGCCGCTGCGATCCCGTCGTCCGGGGTCTGATCGCGGGCGTGAGCGACACCTCCTCGACACGTCCGACGCGCACGGCGGACTGGACCTACCGCCCCCCGGTCGCCGGGCACTGGGACGAAGCGCTCGATGCCTCCGGCAAGCCGCGGCC
>DATMDI010000482.1:0-2786 GCA_035557875.1 Vicinamibacterales bacterium | reverse complement strand
GAACCGATCGGCGGCACGTGGCGCATGCTCAGTTCGACCCACCCGCACACGAAAACCGACGCCTGGGCCGCGCAGTTCCAGATTTCGGTGCCTGCGGACGGTGGCGTGAACCTGCGCTACCGGGTCCGCGTGACGTACTAGGCAGGCAGGTCGGGTGGGTCAGGCAGGTCAGAGACCTCTACACGAAGTGATGCTTGATGAAGGCCCGGCCGGAGCTCGACTTGAGAAACTTCTCGAAGCGCTGCGCCGTGCCTTCACTCCCGAACTGCACCACGGCCACGAGTCTCCAGGGGCGGTGTGTCGCGGTCAGCGGCGAATGACCGGCGTTGTGTGCGGCAATGCGCATCGGCACGTTGGCCGCGGACTCGACGAACTGGCGATCGGGGTTGGTCAGACTATGGAGCACGTAGACGAAGCGCTTGACGTCCTGTGACACGCCCGCCGGGCGTGCAAGCCGAAGGCCCGGCGAGTTTTGCGCGTTGATCGGCCGGTCGCGGCGAGGCCCGTTCACATTCTTGCCTCGTCTCCAACCGCGCAGCTCGCAGGTCTTGCGTCTCCACCGCCCTACCCGACCCACCCGGCCCACCTGACCTACCTGACCCTGCTATTCTCAAGTCGATGCAGCTGGTGTTCGAACAGATCCGCTCGGGCGGCGATCGCAACTTCGGCTACCTGTTAGGGGACCGCCAGGCGAAGGTCGGGGTGCTCATCGATCCATCGTTTTCGCCGGCGACGTTCGCGGCGCGGGCCCGTGAGCAGGGGCTCAAGATTACGCACGTCCTCAACACCCACGGGCATGCCGACCACACCAACGGCAACCAGCAGGCGATGCTGCTGACGCAAGCGAAGCTGGCGGCGCATCCCAACGCCTCGAGCAAGCCGTCCGTGCCGCTGGCCGACGGGCAGGTGCTGGCGATTGGCGGCCTCCGCCTGCAGTGCTTTCACGTGCCCGGGCACTGCGACGACCACATCGCGCTCTTCGAATCGACGTACGAGCTGCTGATGACCGGCGATCTGGTGTTCGTTGGCAAGGTGGGCGGCACGCCAGACGACGCGGCCGCCGAGCTCGAGTGGGAAAGCCTGCAGCGGCTGCTGCACTCGGTGCCCGACTCGACCACGATCTGGCCCGGACACGACTACGGCGTGCGCCCGAGCTCGACGCTGGCGCTCGAGCGCGCCACGAACCCGTTTCTGCGCTGCGAATCGCTCAGCGAGTTCCTGCAGATGAAGGCCGCCTGGCCGGTGTTCAAGAAGGAGTTCGGCCTCAAGTAGCGCCCGCTCTCGCGGCGCGCGATCAGCGCCGGCGGCCGTTCCAGGTCCACTCGCCGCGGCTGAAGCGGGTGACCTTCTTCAGGTGAATCTGGCGGGCCTCGGCATCGCGTCCCGGCGAGCCGGTGATCGACACCTGATCCCCGGGCTGGAACGTGTCGCGCGAGACGCCGTCGCGCTCGAGACGGGACGGGTTCGACCACTCGGCGCCGTAGCGCTGCGCGCCTCCCTGGGCGTCGCGCACCGTGACGTAGAGCCACGCGTGCGGCGCGCGATACTGGAACTCGACGACGTCGCCCTGAATGCTCACCAGCTCGGACTCGAAGTACATCTGCGCGAACGAATGGTGACTGTACGCGGGCACCGAGCCTGCGAACAGCAACACCAGCGCGCCGGCGCGAGAGCGCAGAGCCGCCTGCATGGTGGCCGTATTATAGGGCTCTTGCGCGCCGCTGCCGCCACCGCTGTCCTGCTTGCGCTGCTGCTGACCTCGCTCGCCGTCGCGCAGGGCCCCGCGCCGATCAGCGTCGTGTCGCCGGCCGGAACGCGGTCGCTGCCTGTGACGCTGGTCAACGGCCAGGAGTACGTCGCGCTCGACGACGTCGCGGCGTTCCTGCCGCTGTCGGTGCGCGAGGATCGTCAGGGCGGCCTCGTCGTGACGGTTCGCGGCCGCAACATCGTCGCGCCGCGTGACCGCCCGCTCGTGTCGGTGGACGGGCGCGTGGTCTCGCTGCCCGGTCCGCTGACGCGCGTCGGCAGCCGCTGGCTGGCGCCGGTGGACTTCGTGCCGCGCGCGCTTGGCCCGATCGCCGATCAGCGGGTCGAATACCGGCGTCCGTCGCGCCTCCTGCTGCTCGGCACGGTGCGCGTGCCGCGGGTCACGCCGCGCGTCGAGGCGGCGGGCGGAGGCGCCCGCATCACCTTCGAGATCGCGCCGCCGGCGGGCGTGACGACCGTGACGGAGACCGATGGCGTCGTCGTCCGCATCGATGCCGACGCGCTCGACCTCGCGCCCGTCTCCGGTGGGGCTCCCGCGGTCGCACAGATCCGGGCGGATCCGCCAGCCACCCTCACCGTCGCGCTCGCCCCCGCGGCCGGCGACACCAAGGTCACGACGTCCACGACCGACACCATCGCGCGCGTCGTCATCGACGTCGCTGCGCCCGGCCAGCCTCCCGACACGTCGTCGGCCGCGCCCTCGCTGCCGGCAGCGCCCGTACCCGCGCTGCTCCTCCCGGCAGCGGCAGGCGTACGGACGGTCGTCATCGATCCCGGTCACGGCGGTGACGATTCGGGTGCTACCAGGTTCGGCACGGTCGAGAAGAACGTCGTGCTTTCGTTCAGCCTGAAGCTGCGCGAGAAGCTGAACGCCACCGGCCGTTACAAGGTGGTGATGACGCGCGATACGGACACGTTCATTCCCCTCGAGGAGCGCCGCGAGTTCGCCGAGCGCCATCAGGCGGCATTGTTCATGGCCATCCACGCCGACTACACGGCGCGCGCTTCGGCCCGCGGCG
>DATMDI010000481.1:0-9350 GCA_035557875.1 Vicinamibacterales bacterium | reverse complement strand
CGTCTTGCGCTCGCGGCCTGCCTGACGCTGGCCGCGGCAACCGCTGCACTCGCACAAGGACAGAAACCGCAAGCGGGCCCGCCGCCGCAACTCTCGGCGCTCTCGAAGGAGAACCTGGCGAAGCCGCGGCCCAAGCCGCCGTTCGATCTCACCGGCATGTGGCAGCACGACGGCCGGGCCAACACCTGGCGGTTCGTGCCGGAGACCTTCAAGCTCACGCCCGAAGCGCAGGTCCATTACGACCGCGGCGTGCAGGCGCTGAAGGAGGGCGGGGTCTATCGCGACGACATCGGCCAGTGCTGGCCGGCCGGCCTCCCGCTGATCATGACGAGGGTCTGGCCGATCGCGATGATTCAGTTGCCGACGTCGATCTACATGATCAGTCACTTCATGAACAGCGTGCGGGTGATCTACCTCGACGGCCGGGAGCACACCGATCCCGACGTGGTCGTGCGCACGTTCAACGGCGAGTCGATCGGGCGCTGGGAGGGCGACGCTCTCATCGTCGACACGAAGTACTTCCCCGGTCATCATCACTGGCTGGACCAGGGCGGCGCCTCCGTGCCGGCCAGCGAAGACCTGCACATCATCGAACGGTTCAAGATGATGCCGGACGGACGGCTCGACATCGAGTACACGATGACGGACCCGAAGAACTGGGTAGGTGAATGGAAGATGACCAAGACCTTCCGGCGCCGCGACGATGCCGATATCACCGAGGTGCAGTGCCTGCCCGACCTGAACGACCGCCTACCGGCCACCCGCTCGAAAGGACTCGTCAAGTGACCGACGGACGAATCGTTTCTCGCGGGAGGATGCTTATGAAGCGCTCGTGGATCGCCTGCGCCGTGGTCGTCGCCGTCACCGTCACGGGGACGTCCGTCGCGGCGCACCACTCGCCGGTCATGTTCGATCGAACGGCCACCAAGACGCTCGTCGGTACGGTCGTGGAGTTCGCCTGGACGAACCCTCACTCGGCGATTCAGCTCGACGTGCCGAACGACAAGGGCGGCGTCGATAGATGGGGCGTCGAGCTCGGAAGCCCGCAGTCGATGGCCAGGAACGGCTGGCGGTCTTCGATCGTCAAGCCGGGCGACAAGGTGACGGTCGTCGTGAATCCGCTGAAGAGCGGCGAGTTCGGCGGGATCTTCGTCTCGATCACGCTGGCCGACGGCCGGAGACTCGGCGGCCGCGCGACGGACTGACGCCCGCGGCTCCCCGACGCCGCGGCGCCAGCCTCAGTGCAGTGCCGGCGCCGCCTCGACCTGAACGCGCGCGTCGTTGAAGCAGGCGCCGCCGCCGAGATCGGTGAGTGTGTCCGGGGCGAGGGCGTTGGCGGTGAG
Organism: Vicinamibacterales bacterium; assembly: GCA_035557875.1. Lineage (GTDB taxonomy): Bacteria > Acidobacteriota > Vicinamibacteria > Vicinamibacterales > UBA2999 > DASYRM01. The sequence goes on along the minus strand of DATMDI010000481.1, from coordinate 8,007 downwards.
GCCGTTGGCGGTGTGCTTGCGCCACAGCCCCTTCGGCAGGCTGATCGTGCCCGGGCGAATCCAGGGGCCCACCTGGATGTTGCAGCGCACTTCGCCCAGGGCGTTGAAGATGCGCACCGCGTCGCCGTCTTTCAACTGGCGCGCCGCCGCGTCGTCGGGGTGCATCTGCAGCCGCACTTCCGGCCGCGGCAGCTCCGCGAGCGTGGACGTGATCGACCGTTCGCTCGCCGGGGAGATCAGCGTCAGCGGGAACTGCGCCGTGGCCGGGTCGGGCTGGTAACCGTAGAGCCCCGCCGGAGCGCTCGCGTCGAGCGCCTCGGGGCACAGGTCCACCTTCCGATCGGGCGTCCGCGGGAACACGTCCACGAACTGGATCGGGCGCCCGTCGAACGGGAACGTGGCGGCGCCCGATTCGCGCACCTGCGTGCCGGCCGGTTCGGGTAACTGCGCCAGCACGTCGAGCATCTCCTCGAGCTCGCCGCTCGGCTCGTCGCCGGCCAGGTCGAGGCGCGTCAGCAGCTCGCCGAAGACGTCGGCGTTCGGCCGCGATTCGCCCACCGGTTCCACGACCGGCGTCCCGAGCCGCAGGCTGATCGAGCCGTAGCCGCGCACGAGGTCGTAGCCTTCGAGGAACGTGGTGGCCGGCAGCACGACGTCGGCGTAGCGGGCGGTATCGGTGAGCGTCTGTTCGAAGACCACCGTGAACAGATCCTCGCGCTCGAGCCCCTGCAGCACTTTGGTCTGGTGCGGCGTGGTGACGGCGGCGTTCGAGTTGTAGACGAACAGCGCTTTCACCGGCGGATCGGTGTACTCGGTGAGCGCGCGCCCCAGCTGGTTCATGTTCACGAGCCGTGTCGGCGGCTCCTGATCGCGGAGCCAGGTGCGCTCGATGCCCCACGCGTTGCTGTTGCTCATCGCGTAGCCGCCGCCGCGGACGCCGAATTTCCCGGCGACGGCCGGCAGCGCCAGGATCGCCATCGACGACGAGCCGCCGTTGCGATTCCGTTCCTGGCCCCAGCCGCACCGCACCAGGGCCGGCGACGCCTCCACATACCACTGCGCCAGGCGCTCGAGGTCGGCTGCCGCGACGCCCGCCTCGGCCGCCGCGCAGGCGAACGTCCACCGCGCCGCGCGTTCGCGCAGCCGATCGGCATGATGCGTGTGCGCGGCGAGGAAGGTCTGATCGGCGTGGCCGTTCTCGAACAGATAGCGGTGGATCGCCAGCGCCACCGGGAGGTCCGTGCCCGGGCGCACCGCCAGATGCAGGTCGGCCTGCTTCGCCAGCGGCGTGGTGCGCGGATCCACGACCACCAGGCGCGCGCCGCGCTTCTGCGCGTCGCGCAGGTAGGGCACCAGGTGGATGCCCGAGGCCGACGGGTTGACGCCCCACAGGATGATGAGGCGCGCCTCCGGAAAGTCCTGATACACGACCGACGGCATCTTGCCGTAGAGCGCCTGGTTGGCCGCGCCGGTGGCGGCGGCGCACACCGTGCGCGCCAGCCGCGAGGCGCCGAGCCGGCGGAAGAGCGCGGCATCGCTCGTGTCCTGCGTCAGCAGCCCGTTCGAGCCGCCGTACGAGTAGGGAAGGATCGCCTCGCCGCCGAACTCGTCGCGCACCGCGCGCAGCCGCTCGGCGATCTGCGAGAGCGCGTGGTCCCACGAGACCTGTTCGAACCAGCCGCTGCCCTTGGGGCCCTTGCGCACCGCCGGATGGAGCAGGCGATCGGGGCCGTACATCCGCTCGGGAAAGCGCCGCACTTTGGCGCAGATATACCCGGCCGTGATCGGGTTCAGCTTCGACCCATCGACGACGATCGCCTTGCCGTCCTGCACCGTGACGTCGAGGCTGCAGGCGTCGGGGCAATCGAGCGGGCAGACGGTCGCGACCGAGTGCTCGGATGGCGGGGTCTTCAAGGCCATTCGCTAGTTTAACGGGTAGGCGCGGCCAAAGCCGCGCCGGCACTGTCGGATGCTCCGAAGACGGCCAGCTACAATAACGAGGTGGGCCCGCCGCATGTGGTCGTCATCGGTGGCGGCTTTGGCGGCCTCGCCGCAGCCAAGGCGCTGGCGCGCGCGCCGGTGCGCGTCACGCTGGTCGATCGCCACAACTATCACCTCTTCCAGCCGCTGCTCTATCAGGTGGCGACGGCGACGCTCTCCGCGGGCGACATCGGCGCGCCCATCCGCTGGGTGCTGCGGAAGGCCAGCAATGTCCGCGTCCTGCTCGGCGACGCCGAGTCGGTGGACGTCGCCGCCCGGCACGTCGTGCTTCGCGACGGCGCCCGGCTCGACTACGACTACCTGATCGTGGCCACCGGCGCGCGCCATGCCTATTTCGGCCATCCGGAATGGGAGACCTTCGCGCCCGGTCTCAAGACGCTCGATGACGCGCTGCTGATGCGGCGGCGCATCCTGCTGGCGTTCGAGCGCGCCGAGCGCGAAGAGGACGGCGCGCGGCGGGGAGAGCTGTTGACGTTCGTGCTCGTCGGCGGCGGTCCGACCGGCGTCGAGCTCGCGGGGACGCTGGCCGAGATCACGCGGCAGACGCTCCGCGACGAGTTCAAGGCCATCGATACCGCGCGGGCCCGGATCGTGGTGGTGGAAGCCGGGCCGTCGATTCTCTCGAGCTTTCGCGACGACCTGCGCGACGCCGCGCGCCGGTCGCTCGGCCGCCTGGGCGTGGAGGTCCGCGAGCAGACGCGCGTCGTCGGCATCGATGCGCACGGCGTCGACGTGGAGACGGCCGGAGTGAACGAGCGCATCACCGCCGCCACGGTGCTCTGGGCGGCGGGTGTCGCGGCCTCGCCGCTCGTCAAGACGCTCGGCGTGCCGCTCGATCGAGCCGGCCGGGCGGTCGTGGAGCCCGACCTGTCGATTCCCGGGCATCCGGAGGTGTTCGTCGTGGGCGACGCCGCCTCGTTCGTGCACACGAAAGACGGGACGCCGCTCCCCGGCGTCGTCCAGCCCGCGATGCAGGGCGCCGCACATGCCGCGCGCACCATCCTGCGCCGAGTGCGAGGCGAGGCGCCCACGCCGTTCGTCTACCGCGATCTCGGCAACATGGCGATCGTGGGCCGCGCCTCCGCGATCGCCGACCTTGGATGGATTCGTCTGTCCGGCCTGATCGGCTGGCTCGCCTGGCTGTTCCTGCACATCCTCAAGCTGATTGGCTTCCGCAACCGCATCGTCGTGCTGATCGAGTGGGCGGTCGCCTACGTGACTTTCCAGCGCGGCGCGAGGTTGATCACGGGAGACGACGATCGGGGTGGTACGTAGGGGCCGCCTTCAGGCGGCCCAGGGCCGGCTGAAGCCGGACCCACGACTGCGAGCCGGTCTGAAGACCGCGCTCTGCGACCTGGGCGCCTACGATAGTGGCGGCCGCCGTGTGTGCCAGTCCGTCGCGCGTTCGTACGCGGCGGCCAGCGCCAGCACTGTGCTCTCGGCCCACGGGGCGCCGCTGATCGACAGGCCGATCGGCAGCCCCAGGCGGGAGAACCCGCACGGCACCGAGATCGTCGGCAGGCCGAAGATGTCGAACACCGCGTTGTTGTTGCCGCCGCCCCCCGGCGGTCCGCCCTCGAGCGGTGGTGCGGGCGTCTTCATCGTGGGCGTGACCAGCACGTCCACGGCCGAGAAGGTCTTGACGATGTCGCGGCGCGCCTGCTCGACCTCGCGCACGGCGAGCGCGTACTGCGCGGCGTCAGCCGTCTTCGCGTTGAGCAGCGCCTGCCGCGTGCCGGGCTGGTATTTGTCGGGCGACTCGGCGATCCACTTCGCATGGTAGGCGAGCGCCTCGGGCGCCCACACCCGATTCGCGGGGCCAGTCGGCGGCAGCACGACGTCAGCGGTGCTCGCGACCAGTTCCTCGAAGACGCCGAGCGCCTCCTGGACGGCGTCGGCCACGTCGACATCGAGGTTGTCGAAGAACGCGCGCTGCGGCAGGCCGACGCGCAGGCGCGCCGTCGGCGCCCGCAGAGCCCGCGAATAGTCGTCCACCGCCACATTGGCGGAGGTCGGCTCAGCGGGGTCGTAGCCGGCCACGACCTTGAGCAGCAGGGCGGTGTCCTCGACCGTCCGGCACATCGGGCCGACGTGATCCAGCGTCCACGACAGCGTCATCACGCCGCGGGTGCTGACGCGTCCGTAAGTGGGCTTCAAGCCGACGATGCCGCAGTGCGACGCCGGCATGCGAATCGAGCCGGCGGTGTCGGTGCCGAGCGATGCGTAGCACAGCCCCGCGGCGACGGCGACGCCCGGTCCGCCGGACGAACCGCCGGTGACGTGGCCGCGGCGCCACGGGTTCTGCATGGTCCCGAACGCGGTCACCGTGGAACTGCCGCCGTAGGCGAACTCGTGGAGATTGAGCTTGCCGAGCAGGATCGCCCCCGCCTGCTTGAGCCGTCGCGCCACCTCGGCGTCGGCATCCGGGACGCGCTGCTCGAAGAGCCGGCTGGCGCCAGTCGTGCGTACGCCGGCGGTGTCGATGTTGTCCTTGAGCGCGATCGGGATGCCGTGCAGCGGGCCGCGCCACCGGCCGCGCCGTGCTTCCGCTTCCATTGCCCTGGCGTCGGCGAGCGCCGTGTCCGCGGTGACGGTGATGAAGGCATGGAGCGCCCCGTCGTGCTTCTCGATGCGCCCCAGGCACGCCCTGACCAGATCGACCGGCGACACCGCGCGTCGGCGCAGGCGCGCGATCGCCTCGGCCATCGGCAGGTCGGCGAGGTCAGTCGTCTGTGCCCAGGCCGGCGCCCCAACGCCGCCGAGAACCGCACTGCCCGCCAGGGCCAGGAAATCCCGCCGGTCCATGAGAAGAATCGAAGGCGCTACGGCTCGAGATCGAAGATGCGATCGAGGCTGGCGCTGAAGCCTGGGAGGAGGGGCGTCGTCAACGTGTCGCCCGCCTCCCGCGACATCTCGATCGGGCGGCTGAAGCCGCTGCCGGCGTCGGCGCGTCGATAGATGCGCACGACCTCGATGGCGGGATCCACGACCCAGTAATCGGCCACCCCGGTGCGTTGATAAAGGTGGCGCTTGATGGTTTCGTCGCGCTTGCGCGTGCTCTTGGAGGCGATCTCGACGACCAGTTCGGGCACGCCTTGCACGTTCGCCTCGGTAAGGATTTGCGTCGCCCGCTCGTGGGACATGTAGAGCAGGTCAGGTTCGACGACGTCGAACGATGAAAACACGACGTCGAACGGCGCGAAGAAGACCCGGCCCACCGGGTGCTGGTGCAGATAGGAGCGCAGCAGCCAGTGCAGATTGCCGCACACGACCTGGTGCTTCGTGTTGGGAGACGGTGTCACGAAGTGCTCTCCGTTGATCAGTTCGTGCCGCTTCCCGTCGTCGGGAAAGAGGACGAAGTCGTCGTAGGTGAGCTTTTCGGCGGGGCTGGCAGCCCTCATGCGATCCCTCCCGGCCACGGGCTCATTGTAGCGGGAGACTGCGAAGGGAGTGCCGTTTGCTCGAGCACGGATCCCCTGCAAATCAACGCGGCTCTGGGCCGGCGGCGTAGAAATCGCGTGTCAGTGCGAGGCGGTCGTTGCGCGAGGCGCGTACTTCGTGGCGACGTAGTCGTCGATGAGCGTGCGGAACCCGACTGCGAGTTCTTCGTAGGTGCCGCGCAAGGTGGTGGCGTGCACGCCGTCGATATAAATCGGGCAGTTGGGTGCCTCGCCGGTGCCGGGCAGGCTGATGCCGATGTTGGCCGCCTTCGACTCGCCCGGGCCGTTGACCACGCATCCCATCACCGCCAGCGTGAGGGTTTCGACCCCCTCGTAGCGGGTCTTCCATTCGGGCAGCTGCTCGCGGATGTATTCCTGGGTCCGTTCGGCGAGCTCCTGGAACGTGCTGCTGGTGGTGCGGCCGCAGCCGGGGCAGGCGGTGACGCTGGGCGCGAAGGTGCGGATGCCGAGCGCCTGCAGCAGTTCGCAGGCGGCGTAGACCTCGTCCCGCCGATCGCCGCCGGGCCGAGGCGTGAGCGACACCCGGATGGTGTCGCCGATACCTTCGTTCAGCAGGATGCCCATCGCCGAAGCCGACCACACCAGCCCTTTCTGTCCCATGCCGGCCTCGGTAAGTCCGAGGTGCAGGGGCTGGTCGGTTTGGCGGGCGAGCTGGCGGTAGATGGCGATGAGGTCGCGCGGCCGCGACACCTTGCACGAGATGATGATCTGATCCTTGCGCAGCCCCGATTCGATGGCGAGCGCCGTGGATTCCACTCCCGAGATCACCATGCACTCGTTGAGGATCTCTTCCGAGTCGCGCCCCAGGTTGCGGTCGGTGTTCTCCTGCATCTTGGCGAGCACCAGTTCCTGGTTGAGCGAGCCGCCGTTGACGCCGATGCGCACCGGCTTGCCCTGATCGACCGCCACCTTGCAGATCGTCGCGAACTGCTCGTCGCGCCGCTTGCCGGTGCCGACGTTGCCCGGGTTGATGCGGTACTTGTCGAGCGCCGCCGCCATGGCGGGGTAGCGCGTCAGCAGCTGGTGACCGTTGTAATGGAAGTCGCCGATGAGCGGGGCCGTGCAGCCCGCGTCGAGCATGCGCTGCTTGATCTCGGGTACGGTCGCGGCGGCTTCAGGCAGGTTGACCGTGACCCGCACCATCTCGGAGCCGGCCTCGGCGAGTTCGATGCACTGGCGGGCCGTCGCGACCGCATCGGCGGTGTCGGTCATCGTCATCGACTGCACGACGACGGGCGCGCCGCCGCCCACCTGGACGTGGCCGACACGCACACCGACGGTGCGGTGGAGCCGGGCAATCGCTGGCACGGATCTAGTCTATCAAGTGGGCGTCAGCACAGAGGGCGCGGCTTCACCGGCGGGGCTGACTCCCCGTCCTACGAACGCCCTACGGGCGGGGCTCTCCGACGTCGGTCCAGCCGTCGCGCAGCAGGATGCCGTGGATGTGGTCGGCACGCGCCAGCGCCAGCTCCATGGTCTCGTAGTTCTCGGCCCGGTCCATCTGCCCGTCAAAGTACCAGGTGACCGTCGTCCGCCCGTTGCCGGGAAAGACCGTAGCGTGCGCGGTGGACTTGCCGCGCGTCATGCGCCACAGAATGGTGGGGTCCGAGGAGTTCATGGCTCAGGGCTCAGGGCTCAGGGCGTGGTCACACCCTGACGCCCTCAATAGTACGCTTGCCGATGGTCTTCCGGCCTTGAGCCCTGAGCCTTGAGCCAACAAGAGTCCACAGACGTGCTCGTCGTCGGTGCCGGCGCGGCCGGCCTCGCGACGGCGATCTTCGCGGCGCGCGCGGCGCCGTCGCTGCGCGTGTGGTGCCTGGACGGCGCGCGGCACCTCGGCGCGAAGATTCTGGTCAGCGGCGGCTCGCGCTGCAATGTGACGAACCGGGTGGTGACCGAGCGCGACTTCTGGGGCGCCACGCCCCGCTTCATCGCGCGCGTGCTGCGAGCGTTTCCCGCGGCACGCGCCGTCGCGTTCTTCGCGGAGCTGGGCGTGCCGCTGCACGAGGAGGAGCACGGCAAGCTCTTTCCCGATTCCAACCAGGCGAGGGCCGTGCTCGAGGCCTTGCTCGACGAGGCGCGCCGGCGTCGCGTGACGATCGAGACCGGTGCGCGCGTCACCGGCCTGCGCGCCGCGCCGGGGGGCTACGTCGTCGAGCGGAACGGAGGGGCGGCGCTGACGGCCCGGGCCGTGGTCCTCGCTACGGGCGGCCGCTCCCTGCCCAAGAGCGGCAGTGACGGGTTCGGCTACTCGCTGGCGGCTGGCTGCGGCCATGGCTGTGTGCCGACGACGCCCGCGCTCGTGCCGCTCGTGCTCCGCGGCGACGCGCATCGTGCGCTGGCCGGGGTCGCGCATCCGGCCGCGCTCACGCTTCGCACCGGCGGCAAGACGGCGATCCGGCTCGAGGGCGCGCTGCTCTGGACGCACTTCGGCATCAGCGGCCCGGTCGTGCTCAACCTGTCGCGGCATTGGCATCGTGCGGTGCTCGATGCGCCGCCGGCGATCGCCATCGACGTCGGGCTGTCGGTGCTGCCCGGGGAGACA
>DATMDI010000480.1:0-3878 GCA_035557875.1 Vicinamibacterales bacterium | reverse complement strand
ACGCTGGTGATCGACTCCATTTCGTTCGTCGACTCGACCTGGCTGGGTCGCGGCGGTCTCTTCCACTCCGGCGATATGCGCGTTGTGGAGAAGTTCACACGCAAGGGCAATGAAATCCTCCACGAAATGACCATCCACGACCCCGAGTCGTTCGTCGAACCCTGGGTCGCGCCGGCGCGTACTCTGACTCTCGGCAACGGCAACGCCTTCGTTCCGGAGCGCGCGCATTGCGAGGTCTACGAAACGAACGACATCAACAATCAGATGCGCCACTGACCCGAGAATCGCCACAGAGAACAGGGGGCCTTGATCGAGATCGATCAGCGCCCCTCAAGTCTGATCGCCCCGATCTTCCTGTGTGAGCTCGCTTGGCTTGCGATCCGTGGCTCGCTCACTGATGCAGGCGAGCGAAGGATGGTACCGGTACGGGGATTCGAACCCCGGTCCCGTGGCTGAGAACCACGTGTCCTGACCCCTAGACGATACCGGCAGGTCGGAGGAAGAACCTCCAAAGGGTACTAGAAACACCGGCGCACAGTAAAGCAGCGGGCCGGGCCCACCCTGATGGGCCCGAACCCGCTGTCTACCGGACCGGCTCAACGCCGGTCCTTAGGGTCTGCGTCTTTCCTCCGGTATACCCGATGGCTTCGACGTGACCCTGGTAGTTCTCATCGCCTCGCGTAGGCGCTGCGGAAGCCGTCGTCGTAGCCGAGGCGGAATCCGTCCCGGTAGCTGAAGGTATACCGCTCGCGCGAGCCGAACTCGTCGTCGTAGCCGGGCGCCGTGCCCTGCCGCACTTCCTTGAATCGCTGCGGCTCGAAGCGGTGGTTGTCGCGCCGGTCTTCGACGCCCTTGCGGTAGCCGTCGCTGAATCCGCGCGCCTGGCCGGGGTCGCGGTATCCGCCGCGGTTCCACGTGCCGTTGCTCGAGCGGTCGTTGCGATCCAAGCGGTCGTCGCGGTAGCCGATGCGGTAGCCCTCGGTGAAGCCGCGGCGATACTCGTCGCGATAGCGGTCGCGCGAACCGTCGTTGCGGTCATAGCCCGCCTCGGCGTCGCGATACTCGCGATGGCTCTGCGCGCTGAACGCACGGTTGCGCCGCACGTCCTCGTCGCCGAGCCGCTCGCCCTCGCGGAAGCCGCGTTGATACGCCTCGCTGCCACGGCTTTCCCAGCCCTGCTGCCCGGCGCCGTTGCGATCGCGTGCCGACTGCGCTGCGGCGCTCGCTGGAAGCGCGAGCGCCGAGCATGCCACGGCGGCCATGACCAGTCGTGTCAAAGAAGCTGCGCGCATCTCGGTTTCTCCTCCAGGCCCCGTCTACGGAAAATCCGGCGAACACCGTCCCCGCGGGCCTACGTTGTGGCGCTGGCATCGGGCGGGTCTGAAGACCCGCAGCCACGTTTGGTATCGGTAGTGCAAGCGCCAGGCCAAGCCGAATCGCCGCTGATATCGCCTGAATCCGCGGGCCTGCCGCGGCCGTAGCAGGAGAGGGAGTCCACGGCAGTGGACACACACGACCGCCCCGCCGGAGGCGGGGCAATCAAGCACTGCCCGAGCGATGCGGAGCCAAATCACGGTGTTTTCGTTCGTCTGAGGCGGAGCATTGCTCGTGCTAGCGTGGCGGTGTGATCGATCGAATGAAGAGCTTCGAGTACCACGTCGGCGGTCAGCCGGTACGCGTCATCGTCGAAGGGGTGCCGGCGCCGCAGGGCCGGACGCAGCCGCAGAAAGCCGCGTGGTTCGCGCGCCACGCGGATCGGTGCCGCCGCGGACTCGTACTCGCGCCTCGTGGCCACGCCGACATGAACGCGGTGCTCCTTACCGAGCCCTCCTCCGCCGAGGCGCACGCCGGCCTCGTGTTCCTCGACGCGTCGGGCTATCCGCGGTTCGCGCTGCCCGCGATCGTGGCGGCTGCCACCGCCGCCGTTGAACACAATCTCGTCTCGGCAGGCACGGCGGAGGGTCGGGCCCTCGTGTTCGACACGCCGGCGGGTGTGGTGTCGGCGCTGGTGTCGCCGCCGGCCGCGCCGCCAGGCAGCGTGCTGGTGCGCGGCGTGCCGGCGTTCGTGTACGCCGCCGGATTGCCCGTGACGCTGCCGTCACGAACGATACCGGTAGACATTGCGTTTGACGGGGAGTTCCTGGCGCTTGTGGACGGCGAGGCGGCCGGCGTCCCGCTCGACGTCGAGCACGTGCCGGAGTTGCGCCGGTTGGCGCGCGCGATCTGCACCGCGTTGAGCCGGACCACCACCGTGGTGCACCCGCTCGATCCCACGATCGACGGCGTTGCCGGTGTGGTGTTCTCGGGGCCGGCGCGCGATCCGGAGGTGCACCTTCGCACCGTGCTGGTCACAGCGGCCGGCGCCGTCGACTGGTCGCCGGGCGCGTCCGCCACCGCCGCGGTAATGGCGGTGCTCGACGCCATCGGCCTCGTCACCGAGGCGCCGTCGTTCACGCACGAAGGGTTGAGCGGAGCGCAGGTCACGGGCCGTCTGGTTTCCCGCGGCCTGGTAGACCAGCACCCGTCGCTCGTCGTCGAGGTCGCGGCGCGAGCGTGGCCCACTGGCGAGCAGGCGTGGATCCTCGATCACGACGACCCGTTCCACCAGGGGCTGACGGCCGCGCCGGCCGACCGGTGACGACGTGGTGGCGGCTGCTAAAATCGTCCGGTTCATGACCCGTATCCGCCGCGCCGCCCTAACAGCCCGTGGTGCCAGTCTCGCGTCGCACCGAGACGGGCGAGGCGCCCAGCTGGCAAGGCGCGACGAGGAAGAATACCGGGAGTATTTGACCGAGGAGCAACGCAGCCAGCTGGGATGCATCGCCCGTCGGATGCAGCGAGACTGGCACCACGGGCTGTTAAGGCTCGTGCTGGCTGCGCTGATGCTGACGGCGGCCAGCACCGCCTACGCACATCCGGCGCCGTTCAGCTATCTCGACGTCGTGTTCCGCAACGGCGGCATCGACGGCACACTGGTCATCCACGTCATCGACGCCGCGCACGAGCTCGGGATCAGCCCGCCGGAGCGGCTGCTCGAGAACGCGGTGGCGGAAGAGGCCCGGGAGCGGCTCGGCGCCCTCCTCAAGCCGCGGCTGCTGCTGCGCGGCGACCGGCGCCTCGACCTGCAGTGGACCAGTCTCGAGGTGTTGCGCGACGACGCCGCGCTCCGGCTGAAGTACTGGATCCCCAACGAAAATCCAGGCGCCCTGGCGCTCGACGCCAACCTGTTTCCCTACGACCCGCTGCACCAGACGTTCATCAACATCTACGAGGACGGCGCGCTGAAGCAGCAGCTGATCTTCAACGCCGACAGCAAGGAATACGTCTACTACGCGGGCACCACTCAGGGTGCATTGGCCGTGATGCGTACCTTCACGGCCTCGGGGATCCATCACATCCTGATCGGGCCCGACCACATCCTGTTCCTCGTCGGGCTGCTGCTGCTCGGCGGCCGGTGGACGGCGCTGCTGAAGATCGTTTCGTTCTTCACCATCGGCCATAGCGTCACGCTGTCGCTGGCGGCGCTCAACCTGGTCACCCCGCCCGCGACGATCATCGAGCCGGCGATTGCCTTGAGCATCGTGTTCGTCGGCGCCGACAATCTCGTGCGCGGCGAGGGGCGCGACCTGCGCGCGTGGGTGGCGCTGGTGTTCGGGCTGGTGCACGGGTTCGGCTTCGCCAACGTGCTGCGGGAGTTCGGCCTGCCGCGCGAAGCCCTGGGATGGTCGCTGTTCTCGTTCAACCTCGGCGTGGAGATCGGCCAGATCGCCATCGTGCTGGTGGTCGCCTCGCTGCTCGAAGCGGTGCGGCGGCGCAGCGCATTCGTCGGCGCCCGTGTGGCGATGGCCGGGTCGGTGGTCGTGATAGCCGCCGGCGCC
>DATMDI010000479.1:0-3789 GCA_035557875.1 Vicinamibacterales bacterium | reverse complement strand
GCGCTCCGCGAGTGGAGCTCGACGCGCTGCGCGGTGTGTCGGTGCTCATCGTGGACGACAGCGACGTGAACCTGCGGGTGCTCGTTGAACAGGTGACGGAATGGGGCCTGCGCGCCGAGACATGCGCGGCGAGCGTCGACGCACTGCAGGTGCTGCGTGAGGCGCACACCGCGGGCACCGCGTTCGACCTGGTGATTGCCGACCACCAGATGCCGGGCCTCGACGGTGCCGGCTTGGCCGCCGCCGTGCGAGGAGACGCGCGTCTGTGCGACACGGTGTTCGTGATGCTGACGTCGCTGGGACACCCGCGCGAGAGCGAAGGTGTCCGGCGCGGACACATCGACGCGTGCCTCACCAAGCCCGTGCGCCACGAGCGGCTGCTGCGGGCGCTCGCGACCGCGTGGACACGACGCTGCGAGACGCGAGCCAGTGCCCGCCTCCGTCGGGGCGCCGCGCGTCTGACCAGGCACGGTTTCCCCGGACAATGGCGGACAACGGCTCGCGGGCGGCTAGCACGCCAGAATCCGGTTCACAAGCTCAACGGAGTTCCGCCAGGGGCCAGTCCGGCACCCGGCGGGGGCTACAAAGATCGTCCCGATCAGCTACGATGGCGGGGTCTCATGCCGCACGCCCTCATCGTAGACGACAGCGCCGCCACCCTCAGCGCGCTCGTCGAACTTGTCAGCGCCGAGGGGTTCACCACGTCTGCCGCGCTGACCGTGGACCGGGCCAAGGTGGAACTGTCCCGGCAGTCGCCCGACATCGTCCTGGCCGACTTGAACCTGCCGGACGGCACGGGCATGACCCTGCTCGACGCGGTCGAGCGGAGCGGCGCCTCGCCGGCGGTGGTCTTCATCACCGGCCAGGCCAGCGTGGACACCGCCGTCGAGGCACTCCGGCGCGGCGTGACCGACTACCTCACCAAGCCGCTCGACGTGAACCGCCTGCGCGAGATCCTCAACGACGTGTCGCGCACCGGCCCGATCGCCGAGGAGATCGGCGAGCTCCGGGCCAAACAGCGCGGCACCGGCCGGTTCGCCGGCATCGTCGGCCGCTCCGAGCCGATCCTGAAGCTGGGCGAGCTCCTCGGCCGCATCGCGCCGAGCAGTGCCAGCGTGCTCGTCTCGGGTGAGAGCGGGTCGGGCAAGGAGGTCGTGGCGCGGACGATTCACGAACTGAGCCGCAGGCGTCACGGTCCCTTCGTGCCGGTGAACTGCGGCGCCATCTCGCCCACTCTGATGGAGAGCGAGCTCTTCGGCCACGAGAAGGGCAGCTTCACCGGCGCCGAACGGCGGCACCGGGGCTACTTCGAGCAGGCCACGCGGGGCACGTTGTTCCTCGACGAGATCACCGAGATGCCGGCCGAGCTGCAGGTGAAGCTGCTGCGCGTGCTCGAGACCAGCACCTTCACGCGCGTGGGCGGCGAGCAGTCGCTCTCCGTGGACGTGCGGATCGTGGCCGCCAGCAACCGCGACATTCAGGAGGCGATCGACCAGGGTAAGCTGCGCGAGGACCTGTACTACCGCCTGAAGGTGTTCCAGCTCCATCTGCCGCCTCTGCGCGAGCGCCCCGACGACATTCCGCTTCTCGCGCAGCACTTCCTCGATGACCTCGAGCGCGTCGAGAAGGTGAAAAAGCGTCTGGGCAGCGACGCGCTCGAGCTGATGCGCACCTACCGCTGGCCCGGCAACGTGCGCGAGCTGAAGAACGTGATGCACTCGGGGTACATCCTCTCGGGTGACGTGATCACCGCCGACTGCCTGCCGTCGGAACTGCACGGACGCACGCAGGAAGCGCGTCCCGCCGCTTCAGTCGAAGGCATGGTCACGGTGCGGCCGGGCACGACCATCGCCGACGCGGAGCGGCTGCTGATCTTCGCCACGCTCCGGCAGTTCGGCGGCGACAAGACGCGCGCGGCCGAGGCGCTCGGTATCAGTCTCAAGACCCTCTACAATCGTCTGCACGCCTACGAGAAGGACGATCGCGCGCCAGAGGAAGCGGCGGCGCTCGAGGGCGACGAGCCCGCGCTCAACTGAGTGGCGGGTCTGACCACCTCCGCTAGAGCTACGGGGTCCGCCGTAGCCCTTTGCGAGGCGGAAGACCCGCAGCCACTAGTCGCGAGCGAAGACCTTCTTGGTGTCCACGCCGAAGCTCGGTTGATTCACCGTGCCCGAGATCCGAATCGGGAGGTGCGTCCCGGCACCGTTGCGGCGGAACAGCGGATCGATCGGCTTGAGCAAGATCGACTTGAACCCGGTGACGGTCTGCGAGACCGGCGCATCGAGCCGCAGGGCGCCCGCGAAGTCGAGCCCCTGATCGCGCAACGAGTAGCGGCCGCCGAGATCGACGCGCGCCCCCTGCACGCTGAAGCGCAGCCCCGGCAGCCGCAGGATCCCGTCTCGCAGGGCGAACGTGCCGCCAAAGGCGGAGATCACGTTCGACACCTCGGCGTTGCCCGGCTCGCCGCGGCCGCGGCGGCTCAACTCGTCAATCTTGTTCTGGGCGGTGTCGCTGGCAAAGCGCCCCTGCCGGATCGCGAAGCGGCCCTGCAGCGCGAGCCGTATCGGCACGTCGTCGGGCCCCGGCGGCAGTTCGAACGCGGTCTCGATGTCGAGCCGCCCGCTCATCGGCGGCTCGTCGGATTTGACCGCGAGCCGCAGCAGATCTTCGAACCGGGCGTCCTTCATCGTAACGTTGAGGCGCACGGTGCGCCCCTTGGCTCCCGGGGTGGACGAGACCGAGCCGTGGGCGCGGATGCGGGATTCGCCCAGCGTGGCGTCGACGTCGTCGAGCAGTACGTCACCGCGCGTGCCGTCCACCGTCGCCTTGTACGTGGTGCGGAGCGGCATCGGCTGACCGGCTAGATCGAGCTGGAAATCGCGGCTGGTGGTGGTGCCTTCAACAGCCAGCTGGTCGAGCGCGCCGCCGAACTTGCCGCTCGACGTCAGGTGCCCGCCCAGCCCCTTGATGGCATCCAGTTCGCCGTCGTGGAACAGGTAGACGCCCGACACCGGCGTCGAGCGTGGCGAGCCCGAGGCCCACGGTCCGAAGCGGCCTTCGGTCTGAATCAGGGCGCGCGGCTTCGGGTTCACCAGGCGCGCGGCGAACGCCGTCGACCGATCGAAGCTGAAGTCTTTGAGCGTGATCTCTTCGAGGCCGAACTCGAGCGGCAGCTTCTCCGGATTGTCGGGCAGGATGATCAGGCGGCCGTTGCGGACCCGTATGTCACCGAAGCGGATCTCGCGGACGTTGCGCAGATTGCGGCCCATCTTCTTGGCCTGGCCGCGGCCGCGGGTGATGTAGATCTGCAGTCCATCGATGTCCACGCGGGAAAAGGCGCGGCGCAGCAACTCGAGCGGCGTGCCCGACACTTCGAAGCGCGCGATTTCGAGCATCGGCGACGCCTCGCCCTCGCGCGATACACGAAGCTGGGTGCCGGTGACGGCGACACGCGGAAACAGCGACATCGACAAGGCTTCGACCTTGACCTGCCCGTCGAAGCGCGACTCGAGATAGGCCCCGACTTCGCGCGCCACGCGGCGCGAGGCCCACTCAGTGTTGAGCAGCGCGAAGCCGCTGCCGACGAGGAGCACCATCGCCACGAGCACGCCGATCGCAATCCGCCGCAGCCGCGCACGCATGGGGCTCTCCGCTAACAGGTCCGGGTCCGGGCGCCAGCCGTCATGGCTTGCGACTGCCGGCAACGATGATCACCAGGCCCGCGATCGCCGCGAGTCCGCCGACGATGGGCGGCAGCGGCACGTGCTTCTCGCGTTCAGCCGTCACCTC
>DATMDI010000478.1:0-3721 GCA_035557875.1 Vicinamibacterales bacterium | reverse complement strand
TCTCGGTGGGGGGCTGTTCGCCGACCGTCACGTCGCCGCGCTGCAGGTCGAGCGCCATCACGTTGATCGACGTGCGGGCCGCGCCGGCCAGGCCGACGAGGCGGCGCAGTTCGTTCTGGTCGTCGAGCGCCAGCCCCTCCGACAGCAGGATGAGCGACTTGTGCCCGTCCACCGTGGTGAGCTGGCGCAGGATCATCGCCAGCCCGGCCACCGACTCGTCGGTCTCCTCGCGTAACCGCCGCGCGATCTCGCCGGCCTCGGTGACGATGTCGCGCTCGCACTGTGCACGCTGCGACGGTTCCGAGCCGCGACACTCGCGGGTGACCACCTGGGCGAGCGTCAGCTGATCGCGACGGCCGCTGATGGCCAGCGCTTCGGTCACGCCGATGTTGTGCTGGCCGACGATCGCCCGCTGCTGCTGGCCGATCAGCCCCTGCATCGCCAGGCGCAGTTTCAGCTTGTCGCTGGTGAAGTTGACGCGCGGACCGGGCTCGGGAAAGACGATGAAGGCCACCTGGTCGAGCGGGCTCAGGCGATCGAGGAAACGCGATGCCGCGGCCATGATCGGCCGGATCGAGCCCGGACGGAGGTGCATCTGATCGACCGCGATGACGATCTGGCGGCCATTGCTCGGAGTGAGATTGCTGGTGTAGAAGGTCTCGCTCTTGTCGGCCACCTGTTTCTTGGCTGCCTCGACGTCCACCTTCACGAGCTCGGCCGACACCACCCGGCGTACTTCGCCGTCGATCTTCACTGAGAATTCCGCGGCGCCGAGATCGTCCACCGGACGACCACGGCCGTCGATGACGCCGACGTCGATGGTGATGAGATCGACGCCGGAGCGGAACGTCGGTCCGGGCGTGGGCTGGGGAGCCTGCGCAGGCGGCGGAGCCGGCGCAGTTTGCGGGGTCGGCGTGCCTGGGGCCGTCTCGGCGCCCGGGCGAGTCTGCGCGATCGCGCTCGATGACGCGAGCGCTGCGGCGACGGCCACTGCAGCAACGAGAGTCCGCATCGTCATGCGGCCGATCCTAAAGCAGTTACGGTCAGGTGGGTCGGGTGAGTCGGGTGGGTCGGGTAGGAAGTCTGGTAGGTAGCTCATGAAGTCTGGCCGGTGATAGGCGAGCGCTTTCCCCACCTGACCCCACCTGGCCCACCTGGCCCACCAGACCGGCCAGATCCGGATCTCTCTTGACAGCCGTCTGACATCGTGTAAGATGCGCCACTCATGGAAGATTCAAAGATTCAGTCGATGTCGGCCACCGAGGCGGTACTGATCGATCTCCTCGGCGAAGGCGAGCGTTTCGGGCTCGAGCTCGTCGGTCAGTCCGACGGCCGGGTCAAGCGCGGGTCGGTCTACGTGACGCTGGCGCGGATGGAAGCGAAGGGCTTCGTCGAGTCGCGTCAGGAGGAACGGCCGGCCGGCGCGATCGGTCTCCCCCGGCGGCTCTACAAGGCCACGAGCTATGGCGTCACCGTGCGGCAGGCCTATCAATCACTGCGGCAGGCGATCAGCCTCCGGCCGTCGGAGGCACGGTGATGGGCGGCCGCGCGATGCGTGCGCCGGCGCTGCGGGGCCGGTGGCTGGCCGCGGCCGGCCGTCACGTGTTCTCCCCCGAGTCGTTCGAGCGGCTCGTCGAGCCCGCGCTCGCGGATCTGCAGCTCGAAGACACCGGCCGTCTCGGCGCCTGGGCGGATGCGTACGCGACGGTCTGGATCGGCATGCTCGCGGCGTGCGACCACGGCATTGCGGAGCGCGCGCGTGTGTGCGTGCGCGACAACGAGCTCGTCACCCTCACGGCCCTGATCCTGTTGCACACGGCGCACTCGGCGTGGATGGTGGTGCTGCTGCTCGGCCTCGACGGGCGGGTGCATCTGAAGAGCATGATCGCGTCGATATTCGGCGCGGTTCCCGGACCGGCGCTCCTGGCGCTCTCGAGCGTCGCCGCGTTGTATCTGCTGCGCGTGGCGGTTTCGCGGGCCGTGCGAGGCCCGGTGGCGGCGCACCTTTCGATCACGGTTGGGATCATGAAATGACGGGCGGCTCGCGCAACGGCGGCGGCCGCGGCCTCGAAGCCCGCGGCCTGACCAAGCGCTACGCGTCGGTCGCCGTCGTGCGGGCCGTGGACGTCGTCGTGCGTCCGGGCGAAGTGATCGGCTACCTCGGGCCGAACGGCTCGGGCAAGACCACGACCGTGCGCATGGTCACCGGGCTCACCGAGCCGAGCGAAGGCACCGTGCTGCACGACGGCCGCAGCATTTTCGGCGACCTCGTGGCGTTTCGCCGCCGTCTCGGCTACGTGCCGGAGGAGGCCCACCTCTATCCGTTCCTGTCGGGGCGGGAATACCTGGAGCTCGTCGGCCGGCTCCGCGAGCTGCCGGTGGCTCTCCTCGAGCGCAAGATCAACAGCCTGCTCGAGCTGTTCGGCATTCTCGGCGCCGCCGATCAGCCGCTCAGCGGCTATTCGAAGGGCATGAAGCAGAAGGTGCTGATCAGCGCCGCGCTGCTGCACGACCCGGATCTCCTGATCCTCGACGAGCCCGAATCGGGCCTCGACGTCACCGCCGTACTCGTGTTGCGCAGCCTCATCACCGAGCTGGCCCGCCGCGGCAAGGCCATTCTCTACAGCTCGCACATCATGGAGTCGATCGAGCGTGTGTGCTGCCGGGTGATGGTGCTGCACCGCGGGGAAGTGGTGGCCGACGATTCGTCCAGCAGGCTGCGGACGCTGATGGCGCGCGACTCGCTCGAGGCGGTGTTCGCCCAGCTCGTCGTGCAGGACAATCCCGACCGCACCGCGTCGGACATCGCCGATGTGGCCGCGCTGCGCGCCTGAACGGTCATGTCCTCCGAGCCGCGGCGGCTCCTCGCGGCACACTTCTTCCGCCGCCTGATCGACGACGATCTCATTTCCCCCAACGCCGACCGGCACGAAAGCCTGTCGATGATCTGCGCGATGCTCGTGTCGCTCGGCCTGTTCGTCTCGGTGATCATTTCGACGCGGTATCTGTTCAACCCGTACCTCACGCCGGGAATCGCGTCGGTGTCGGCGCTCTTCGACCACTTCCTGTTCACGGCGGCGGCGATGAGCGCCACCGCCCTCGTGACGCTGCTGGCCTGGGACGGTCTGGCGGTGGACGCGCGCGACGCGTCGGTGCTCGGCGCCATGCCGATCCGGACCCGCACCATCGTGGCCGCGAAGTTCGCCGCCCTCGTCCGTTTCGCGGCGATGTTCGCGGTGGCGCTCAACCTGGCCCCGAGCGTCATCGCGCCGGCGCTGATGGTGTCGAAGCTGCCGCTGTCGTTGCGCCAGCTGATCGCCTTGATCCTGGCGCAGGCCCTGGTGGTGGCGCTGGCGTCTGCGTTCGGCTTCTTCGCGGTGCTGGCCGTCCGCGGCGTGCTGCAGGCCGTGCTGGGGCGCACCCTGTTCACGCGCATCGCTCCGGCCGTGCAGGCGGCGCTGCTGGTGAGCGTCGCGTCGGCGTTCCTGCTGCTGCCGGTGGTGGCGTCGCGCGTGAGCCGGGCGTGGCTGGAGCCGCAATCGCGCGCGGCAATGATGGCGCCGCCATTGTGGTTCGTGGGGCTGCAGGAAGTGATGGTCGGCGACATCCTGGCCGACATGCCTCGCCCGACCGGCCGCCGGATGCCGCCGCGCATCGCCGAAGCCGACGGGCGGGCAACCACACTGTATAACCGCGCCCGCGGCCTCTTCCCGGGGCTGGC
>DATMDI010000477.1:0-6219 GCA_035557875.1 Vicinamibacterales bacterium | reverse complement strand
TGCGTAAAAGAAAAGAGCCGCCGCAGTCTCCCCAGCCGCGACGGCCCCGCGCGGGCACCATCGAACAGTGCCTCGCGCCCACTTGTTGCGCACGCGCGGCGGGGCTGAAGCCCCGCCCTACGCGAGCGGTCTCCCAAGATCTAGTGCACCCACATCTCCGCGGGCTGGAAAATCAACGGCTCGGTCGGCAGCGCGACTGCGAACTGTCTGGTGGCCATGCTCGTCTCTCCCCTACTGACCCACCAGGTCGCCGATGAGCGACGACTCGCCCCACACCACGTTGTCGGCCTCCCCCCAGACCACGTTGAAGGCTTCGCCCCAGACGACGTTCTCACCCCAGACCACGTTCTCGCCCCACACGACGTTGTCGCCCCACACCACGTTGGCGGCCTCGCCCCAGACGACGTTCTTGCCCTCGCCCCACACCACGTTGGTCGCCCAGGCAGGAAGGTTGTTGTAGATGGTCTCGCCCCACACGACGTTCTCACCCCACACGACGTTCTGGCTCCAGGTCAGAGACTGGCCGTCGATGGTGGTGGCTTCGGTGACGCCCTTCGTGGTCCACGACAGGCCCACCGCGACGCGGGGGTTCAGCGATCCGGCGAGGGTGACGGCGCCCATCGCGTTGAGCGAACCGGCACCCTGGGTCAGCACGTCGTAGGGGATACCGTTGGCATCGGCCAGCGTGAGCGAACTGTGCTGCAGCATCGCCTTCACCGCGTTGGCGGTGGGCTTTACGCCGAACACATCCCGCGACGCATCGAGCATCAGCGCCACGGTGCCGCTCGCCACGGCGGCAGCCATGCTGGTGCCGCTCAGGCGCAGCGTGGCCTTGCCGTCTCTTTTCGGGCCGCGGTTCTTCTCCAGCTGGAGATAGAGCTCCTCGGTCTCGGTCGCGGACGACAGCAATTGGTGGCCCGGCGCCACCACGTCGGGCTTGGCGAACGCGTCGTACCACGTCGGGCCGCGCGAGCTGTAGTCGGCCATCAGGTCGTCGGTGCGGCGCGTGGTGTCGAAGGTTTTCAGCGCCCCGACGGTGAGCGCCGACGGCGCGTTGCCGGGCGACGTGATGCCGGCGTAGCCCACCTGGCCGGTCTCAGGGTTGGCGCCGACGTTCCCGGCCGACACCACCACCACGATGCCTGCCCGCACCGCGGTCTCCACCGCCTGCACCAGCGGGTCGGTCGCGGCGCTCTCGTAGATCGGGTGGCCGAGCGACAGGTTGATGACGTCGATGCCGTAGGTGTCGCGATAGGCGACGGCCCACTGCAGCGCCATCAGGACGTTCGAAGTGGAGCCTTCGCCCTTCTTGTCGAGCACCCGCAGGTTCACGAACTTGACGCCCGGCGCCACCCCCTTGAGTCCGGGTTGGCCGCTGCCGATGAGGCCCGCCACGTGCGTGCCATGGCCATAGGGATCGGACGGGTAGGAGGCCGGCGGATTGGCCAGGCCGGTCGTGAAGTCGCGCGACGTCTTCACCCGCGAGGGATCGGCAACGATACCCGAGTCGATCACCGCCACCGTCACGCTGCCGCCGTCGGCCGTGGTCGCGCTGATGCGCGGCTTGTAGGTGACCTTGAGCGTCGGACGCAGGTACGACGTGTCCATGTTCGTGCTCACGGTCCAGCGGTTGGTGCTCGACTGCCACAGCACCCAGCCACGGTTCGGCTCACCGTTCGCCCACGACTGCAGCGCCGCGGTCATTCCCGTGCCCTTGAACGCGTGGCTCGTCACGCCGTACAGGTTCGTCACGGCCGCGTCTGGCGTGGTGTTCACCAGGCCGTTGTACGACGTCACGGCGCCGCCCGGCATGATCGACGCCCAGTTCGATGTGGCGCTCCAGTCCACCAGCATCCGATACAGGCCCGCGGTCGCCGAGCTGCTGCCGTCGCCGCGGCCGCTCACCGTCAGAGTCGCCGAGGTGATTACGGAGCCGTACGGAATCTGATTCACGCCGTCGCCAAACAGGTTGTCGAAGCGAACCATCAGACCGGACCGGCCACCGTAGACGCCGCCCTCGACCAGCGTGGCGGTCGCCGCATAGCCGAGCGTCCCGCTCGGGTTCGAGCTATTGACGCTGGCGTTGACGCCCGACTGGTAGCCGTAGGCGCCCTGCGCGAACGACTTCGTCGCCGCCACGCCGCTCACCACGTCGAGACCGAGCGTGCTGCGCAGGGTGTAGGGCGAGTTGGCCGCCGTGCCCAGGGCCGACGCCGCCATGGCGTCCGCGTAGACCGGCTCGTCGCTCGAGATCGCCTCGACCTCGGCCTCGCGGGCCATACGCCTGGCGACGTGCTTCGGCACGCTCACGACCAGCGCTTCGGTGAGCCCGTAGTTGCCGTTGACGGTCCCGCCTTCGGCCTTCAGCCGCTCGAGGATGCGGGCGCGGGCGCCACGCTTCGGCGTCACGATCACCGACACGCGTTCGCTGCTGCTGCCCTGCCGCACCCGATGGCGGAGGGAGCCATCGAGCTTGCGATCCTCGTCGTGCCCTGCCGGGGCCCCGAACACGGTGGTGCACCGCAGGATGAGCGCCGCAACCAGGACGGGCCGCAGCCAGCGCGAGGCGCGCTGCCTCGCGCCGCGTCGTTCCGTCGATGCCTCTTCACGCCACGTCACGGTGTGTCCCTCTCTGGGTTCCAGTGGAGTGCGATCGCACCGGACCTGTCCTGGGCAGAGCAACCAGAGGGCCAGCTCGGAGGGAAATGACTAAGCGCTTGCGCGTGTGGAGGTTCGGCGAGTGGGAGCACCGGGGCCCTGATCACGGCTGCACACACGCGTGTTCCGGATCGGCGCAGGCGCAGCGGGCGCGCAGCGGCGCCTGCTGCAATCCAGCATGTGTCTACTGGTGGAATCGCGCGATGACGATGCTGTGTTCCACAATCGCTCAGCTGCGCCGTTTCGGGACAGCTCAGTGCGATACGCACGTGGCCGCATGCGGGTGCACATGCGACCCCAAGGCCTGAGGCCCTTTTCTAGAGCTCGCGCGTCATCTCGATCATCGTGCGACGGAACCCAGCCTGCTCGAAGAGGCGCTGCGCCGCATGGTTGCGCTCGGCAGTCCACAGCATGACACGCGGCGCCCCGTGTGCTTTGAGCCACTCGCTGGCGGCATCGAGGAGCGCCGCGGCGATCCCGCTCCGGCGGTGGCTCTCGTCCACGAGCACGTCGTGAACGAACCCCGCAGCCTCGCGGAGCTCTTTCCACGACTGCGGCTCCAATCCGGCGTAGACGTAGCCGACGACGTCGCCCTTGCGCTCGGCGACGAAGATCACCACATCGTCCTCGCGCAGCTGGCTGCCGAGGAACCAGGCGTAGCCCTCTTCCGGATGGCCGCTCGGCGCCATGAAGCGCTGTGGGTCGTAGGCGTAGTGCAGCGTGAGCAGCGACGCACCGAGACGTCCCAGCGCGGGGACGTCGGCATCGGTGGCGCGGCGAATGCGGACGTCAGCCGGCAGGGCGGGGGTCACGGCACCGTGACGTGCAGTTCGGCGCCGTAGAGCATGGCGCGATCGTTGTCGCGCGCGGCCCACGCCAGCAGGGTCGCGACGTCGCGCTTCACGGTGCCGGCGAACGCCCGCGCGCCGTTCACGGTCACCTGCACCGGCTGGTCGAAGTCGACGACGTCCGGAGACAGCAGCAGGGTGAATGCCAGCACGCCGCGCGTCTTCACGTCGAACTGATTGCCCTTCCGGGTGGCGTCCACCCGGCCCGACGGGCGATCGCGATTGTAGAGCGGCACCACCCGGATCGGCGTCGGCGAGAACTCGTTGACGTCGGCCAGCGGCGTGTCGCCGGGACGCGCGCCGAGCCGATCGATCACGAGCCAGCGGAAGCGGTTGTAGCGATCGACGCGCTCGGTTTCCCAGGACACCGACGCGGGATGCGCCACGCGCGGATGCGAGGCGAGAAACGCCTCGTAGCGCGGCCGCTCCACCGGCCACCAGCTGACGTCGTGCCCGGCTTCGGGATGCACTTGCCACACGAGCGGCACCCGCCCCTTTTCCAGCATGTCGATCAGAGGCGCCACCGACGCCGCCGGGTACAGCCGGTCGCGTCCGCCGTTCACGATGTAGAGCGGGCAACTGACCATGTTGGAGGCGAAGAGCTCCCCGTCGGCGCCCACGTCAGGGTTCGCCAGCACGCTCGGATGGCCGTTCAGGGGCAGACAGGCGGCCCAGGGCGTGGCGGCGCGCATGGCGAAGAAGTAGGCGCCGGTGCCGCCGTCGGAGATGCCGCTGAGAGAGATGTGCGACTCGTCGATGTTGTAGCGGCGCTTCAGCCGATCCACGAGAGCGAGGACGTTCTCGACCTGATCGTGCTTCCACCACTCGGCCTCGGCCCACGAGCGCGGGTGCAGCACGATTTCCGCGCCGGCCGGCGTGCGGTTGGTGAGCGGCCGCGGTGGTTCTCCGCCGGCGGACGGTGCCGGGCGGCCGACGCCGCCGTGCAACATGACGCGGAGCGGCCATCGGTGCGCGGGCGTGTAGTCGGCCGGGACCTCCGCCACGTTGTCGAGGCGATTTCCGCCCACGGACGACGGCAACTCGACGCGCCCCGCGCGTTCGGTCCCGTACGAACGTCCAGCCTCGAGCCGCGACAGGACGTCGTCGAACTTGGGCTTCGCCGCGACGATGCGCGACACGCGCCTGGCGGCCTCGCCGGGCGAGTCGGCGTCCCAGAACGCCCGTATCGCCTCGTCGAGCGGCGCCACTGCCGGTGCGGCCCGCCCGAGCAGCACGCTCGCCGAGACGAGGAGCACGGTGGTGCCGGCGAGGAATGTGCGCATGACGGTATATCTTATGGTCATGTTGCGGGCGGCCGTCCTCGTGAGCTTCGCGGTCCTCGCCGCCTCGTCCACCGCGTCCACGCAGACCATCCCCACGCTGGGGCCGCTCGACGCAAGCGGCCGCGTCACCTACTTCATCGAAGAGGGCGAACGCGGTTCCACTTACACCGCCGGCGATCGCGACCTCGCCACCTGGGCGCTCAAGGCCTGGGAGCGCGCGAGCGCCGGACGGCTGCGCTTCGAGCCGTCGAGCCGCGCCGACGCCCTGGTGCAGATCCACTGGGTGCCCGCCGGCGGCGGGCAGTATGGCGAGATGCGCTCGATGCGGGTGGGCGATCGCCGCGGCGCGGCCGTCTACATCCGGCCGGATACGAGCGCGCTCGGGCCCGACATTGCCGCCGCCGCTGCCAAGGATCCGCTGCTGCGCGAGACGATCGTGTATCTGACCTGCGTCCACGAGATCGGGCACGCGCTCGGGCTGCCCCACACCGAGGACTTTCGCGACATCATGTACTTCTTCGGGTACGGCGGCGACATTCCGGCCTTCTTCGGCCGCTATCGCGTCGGCCTCCGCACCCGCGACGATATCGCCGGGACGTCCGGGCTGTCGGAAGCCGACATCTCGGGCGTGCGCCAGCGCTACTCGTCGCGTTAGCCGTCCCGCACGCCCGACTTTATGCTCAAGCGCCTCTTGCCGCTCGCCGTCGTCCTTGCCCTCGGTGGGGCCGTGTACTGGTACACGACCCGCCCGGTGACGTCGATTACCCTCACCGGCACCGTCACCACGAACGAGATCATCGTCAGCCCGCAGATCGGCGGCCGGATCGAGAGGCTGCTGGTGAACGAGGGCGACGTGGTGGAGAAGAATCAACTGGTGGCGGTGCTGGCCCCGGCGGAGCTCCAGCAGGAGCGTGCCTACTACGACGCCAGCGTCGAGGGCGCGGGATCGCAGGTGGCCGAAAGCGAGGCGGCCCTGCGGCTGCAGGAACGGCAGACGACCGATCAGATCAAGCAGGCACAGGCCACGCTCGCGGCCGTCGAGGCCCAGCATCAGGCGGCGCAGGCGCAGCTCGAGGAAGCGCGCATTGCGCTCGAGCGGCAGCAGCGCATGATGAAGGACGCCATCGGCACCCAGGAGCAGCTGGATCACGCCCGCACCGCAGCCGACGTGGCCCGCTCGCAGCTCGCTGCGCTCGCCAAGCAGGTCGACGCGCAGCGCTCGTCCGTCGCCCTGGCCGAAGCGAGCGCCGAGCAGGTGTCGGTGCGCCGCAGCCAGGTGCGCGTGAACCGGCAGCAGCAGGCCGCCGCCACGGCGCAGCGCGCCAAGGCCGACGTGCGGCTGGCCTACACCGAGATTCACGCCCCGATTGCCGGCATCGTGGACGTGCGCGTGGCGCTGCCGGGCGAGGTGGTCAACCCCGGCCAGCCCG
>DATMDI010000476.1:0-4013 GCA_035557875.1 Vicinamibacterales bacterium | reverse complement strand
CAACGGCGGCGCCGAGGCCAATGAGAACGCCTTCAAGATCGCCCGCGCCGTCACCGGCCGGCAGAAGATCCTGGCCCGCTACCGCTCGTATCACGGCGGCACCGCCGCGGCGATTGCCGCCACCGGCGATCCGCGCGGCTGGAGCCAGCCGCCG
Organism: Vicinamibacterales bacterium; assembly: GCA_035557875.1. Taxonomy (GTDB): domain Bacteria; phylum Acidobacteriota; class Vicinamibacteria; order Vicinamibacterales; family UBA2999; genus DASYRM01. The sequence goes on along the minus strand of DATMDI010000476.1, from coordinate 3,859 downwards.
ATGCCAGGCATTGTGCACGTGCTCGACCCGTATCACGGCGTGGCCCGCGGCTGGGACGATGCGGCCACGTCGCTGCGTTACCTCGAAGAGGTGATTCAGCTCGAGGGTCCGCACACGATCGCCGCGTTCATCCTCGAGACCGTCACCGGCACCAACGGAGTGCTGGTGCCGCCCGACGGCTACCTGCAGGGCGTGCGGGCGCTGTGCGACGAGCACGGCATCCTGATGATTGCCGACGAGGTGATGAGCGGCTTCGGCCGCACCGGTAAGTGGTTCGCGATCGAGCACTGGGGCGTCGTGCCCGACATGATCACGATGGCCAAGGGGCTGACCAGTTCGTACATCCAGCTTGGCGCGGTCGGCATCCGCCGTCATCTCGCGGATCACTTCAAGGACAAGATGTTCCCTGGCGGGCTGACCTACAGCAGCCATCCGGTCGCGTGTGCCGCGGCGCTGGCGACGATTGCGGTCTACGAAGAGGACGGGCTGATCGCCAGAGCGCAGCAGACCGGAGAGCTGCTGAAGACGCTGCACGCCGACCTCGCGGCGCGGCACCCGTCGGTGGGCGTCACACGATCGATCGGCCTGTTCGGGGTCATCGAGCTGGTGCGCAACCGGCAGACGCTCGAACCGATGGCCCCGCTCAACGGGACGTCGCCCGAGATGGCGGCGCTCGGCAAGTTCTTCCGCGAGGAAGGGCTGTTCACGTTCGTCCGCTGGCACTACTTCTTCACCAACCCGCCGCTCTGCATCACCGAGGCGGAGCTGCGGGAGGGGATTGCGATCATCGACCACGGCCTGGAGATCACCGACAAGGCCGTTCAGTCGTAAGGGCCGGCTGAAGCCGGCCCCCACGCCAGCACTATTCCATGCCCCCGCCGTCGCGGACGCCCTTGCTCTGCCACATGCGCCGCAGCGGCTCGGGCAGCTGGCGGATCAGCTCGGTGAGCTGCGCCTTTTCAGGGGCCACGTAGAACTGATAGCTGTAGCGCTCGAGCGACACCGGCGCGTCGGCCGGGATCGTCGCGCCGTGCGCGCCCCGCGAGTTCAGGAACACGAGCATGGAGTTGGCCCGGAACGGCACGAGCTTCACGAGCTCGCACCGCCGCCCTTCCTGCCCGGGGTAGAAGGTCTGCTTGTAGCTGGCGTCGCTGTCGTTCTCCACCGAGAAGAGCTGCGTGCCGTGGGCATCGCTGTCGCCGGGCCGGGCGAGGTAGAGCAGGCACGTCAGCATCGAGTGCTTTGGATCGCGGTGCGGGTCGAGGTGGTAGCCGGCGCGGCGCAGCATCAGGCGGCCGCCGCTCACCGCCTGCGCCATGTTCTCGGCTCGCTCGCGGAAGGGGCGGCCGAAGATCGCGTCGTAGTGCCGCTGCAGCGGTTCGCGGAAGCGCGCGACGACGGCCGGCCGGATCATCTGGCGCGTGACGACGTCGTCGAAAAAGGCCCAGACCGAGGCGGAGAGCGCCGGCCCGAAGTCCATCGGGAAGCGCAGGTTGCGTTTGATCGGGTCGTGCGCGTCGAAGAACGGCTCGGGCGGAATGGCCTCGATCAACAGGTCGTAGACGTCGGTCGGGAGCAGCGATTCGACGACGAGGTGCTCGAACGGCTCGTCGAGGAGCGGTGCCGCAGCGATCGCGTCGCGCACGTGGGCGCCGATGCGCGCCGCGTCGAGCCGGTCGCTCAGGCGCGCGACCGCATCGTGCTGCGTCCGGTTCAGCACGGCGGTCAGCTTCACCTGCGCGGCGAGGCGATCGAGAGCGCTCTCGAGCCGCTCGATGTCGCGCTGGAGCGCACGCACGTCCTTGCGCACTGGTCTCGTCAGCTCCTCGACGTCCGGCTTCCACAGCTTCCCCAGCTGTGCGATCAGGCCGGTGCGGGTCATCAGCTCGCGAATCATGAGGGTGTCGTTTCTACGCCTTGATCGCGTCGATCACGATCGGTTGTGCGCCCTGCCACAACGCCAGCCGGCCCAGCTCCTTCAGGTGCTCGGTTCCGGAGACCAGGGTCAGGAAGTGGTTGCCGGCCAGCTGGCCGGCCTTGCTCGCAAAGTTGGTGCGGCCGTAGGGCATCAGGATCTCGGTCTCGCTGACGCCGCCCGGATAGAACAGCAGCTCGCCGGGGAAGGGATAGCTGGTGGCGTTTTCCGGCGGCACACCGAGAGCGAGATCGCCCAGCGGCGCCCACAGCGACTCGCCGCTCCAGCGCACGTGCAGCAGGTTGGCCTTCATCGGCAGCACCTTCTTGAACGCCGCGACCGTGAGCGGGGCGGCGGCTTCGTAGCGGCCGGTGAAGACGAACGGCCCGGCGGTGATCAGGACGTCGGACATACGAATCGGCCTTTCTCCTGCGCAGTGATGCGCCCCTCGAGGAAGATAGTCTCGCCGCGGCGCAGCGTCCGCCGCACGCGGCCGCGGAGCGTGGCGTTGAGGTACGGCGTGGTCTTGTGACGGTGGTGCAGATCGGAGACGCGGAGCGTGTGCCGCTCGTCGGGATCGAAGAGCACCAGGTCGGCGTCGTATCCGACCGCAATCGTTCCCTTGTGGGGAATGGCGAACCGGCGGGCAGGCGCGGCGGCGAGGAGCGACGCCAGCCGGGTCAAAGGCAATCCGCGGGCGTACCCGCTCGAAAAGAGCACCGGCAGCGTGGACTGCACGCCGGCAATGCCGCCCCACGCCGCGAACAGATCGCCTTCCTTCATCGCGGGAGTGGTCGGCGAGTGGTCGGAAGCGACGATGTCCACACTGCCGGCTTCGATCTCGTCCCAGAGCGCCTCCTGGTCCGCCTTCGAGCGTAGCGGCGGTGCGCACTTGGCCACCGCGCCGAGGCGCTCGAGGTCGTCGTCCACGAAGAACAGATAGTGCGGGCAGGTCTCGATCGACACGTCCACGCCCCGCGCCCGCGCTTCGGCCGCCACCACCACGCCACGGCCCGAGCTGACGTGCACGATGTGGAGCCTGGCGCCGGTTTCCGCGGCCAGCTGCAGCGCGCGCTCGATCGCCTCGACCTCCGCGGCGATCGGCCGCGAGTCGAGGAAGGCGCGGGCCGTCCGCGCCGTCGTCTGCTGCGCGAGCTGCCGCACCATCGCATCGCTCTCGGCGTGCACCGCGACCGGCAGTCCGAGCCGCGCCGCCTCGCGCAGGCCGTCGAGCAGCGTCGCGTCGTCGGCGCGGGGAAACTCCGGCAGCCCCGAGTCGCACATGAACGCCTTGAAACCGACGACGCCTTTCCCGGCCATCTCGGCCATCTCGGGCACCGAGCCGGGCACGAGGCCGCCCCACAGGCCGAAGTCGGCGATCGACGCCGCCTCCAGCGCCGCGCGTTTGCGATCCACCTCGCCACCGTTCACGGTGCACGGGGTCGAGTTGAGCGGCATGTCGAAGAAGACCGCGCCCCCGCCGGCCGCCAGCGCCCGGCTGCCGCTCGCCGCGCCTTCCCAGTCGGTGCGCCCCGGCTCGTTGAAGTGAACGTGCACGTCGATCACCGCGGGCAGCACCAGCAGGCCGTGGGCGTCGATGTCGTCGTCGCCCGGGAGCTCACCGCCGATGGCGGCGATGCGCCCATCCTCGATCGCGACGTCGGCCTTGTGCTCGCCCTCCGGAGTGACGACGGTCCCGCCGCGCACGACGGTGGTCATCGCCGCTCCTCCGCCAGCAGCTCCACGAAGCGGAGCCCGGCGGCCAGCGCCGCCGCCACATCCGCCTCGGCCACCGCTTCGTCGGGGTGATGGCTGATGCCGCCGGGACTGCGCACGAACAGCATCGCGACCGGCATCCGCGGCGCCAGGATCATCGCGTCGTGGCCGGCGCCGCTGGTCAGGTGCGCAATCGGCGCTCCGCTGGATTCCACGGCTCTCGTGAGC
>DATMDI010000475.1:0-7185 GCA_035557875.1 Vicinamibacterales bacterium | reverse complement strand
CCCAACCACCTGCACTACGCGGTCACGTCGGCGGCGCTGGCCAGGGGCAAGCACGTGGTCTCGGACAAGCCGCTGGCGATGACGGCGGCCGAATCGAAGCGCCTGGTCGAGGAAGCGCGCCGGGCCGGCGTCGTCAGCGCGGTCACCTTCAACTACCGCGGCAACCCGCTGGTGCAGCAGGCGCGTCACGCCATCGCCCGCGGCGACATCGGCGCTCCGCATTTCATTCACGGGCACTACCTGCAGGACTGGCTGCTGAAGGACACCGACTATTCGTGGCGCCTCGACCCCGCCCAGGGCGGCCGGTCGTCGGCACTCGGCGACATCGGCTCGCACTGGTGCGATCTGGCGCAGCACGTGACCGGCCGGCGCATCACGCACGTGCTCGGCGATCTCACCACCGTCGTGAAGCAGCGCAAGAAGCCGCGCGGCTCGCGCGAGGCCTTCCAGGCGGGCGGCGGCGGCGAGGTGGACGTCGTCGACATCCCCGTGGAGGACCTGGCGTCCGTCCTGGTGCGCTTCGACGGGGGCGCGCGCGGCGTGTTTTCGGTGGGCCAGGTGTGCGGCGGGCACAAGAACGATCTCGTGCTCGAGGTGTGCGGCTCGACGTCGTCGATGCGGTGGCGCCAGGAGCACCAGAACGAGCTGTGGATCGGCCATCGCGACAACCCCAACCAGGTGCTGCAGAAGGACCCCTCGCTGCTCGACCCGGAAGCGAGAGGCTACGCGCACCTGCCGGGCGGCCATCAGGAGGCATGGGCCGATGCGTTCTGCAACCTGATGCGGGAGATCTACGCCAGCATCGCCGCGGGGCCGCCGTACCCGCCGCTGCCGCCGATGGTGGCGACCTTCGAAGACGGCCTCCGCGCCAACCGGATCGTGGACGCCATTCTGGCGAGCGCCGAAGACGGCGGCGCGTGGACGCGCGTATGACCTCTATTGAGCTGACCTCTTTTGCACCGAAGTTCATGCGGGTCGGCGTGCTCACGGCCGCGCTGCAGGAGCTGACGCCGCGCGAGGTGCGCGACGCCGATCCCGATCGCGCCATCGAAGACTGGCTGCAGTTCGCGCTCGAGGTCGGCGCCAGCTACATCCAGCTATCGGCGGCGCTGCACCCGTCACAGGCCGACGTGCCGCCCGAGGCGATGCTCGATCCGGTGGCCAACACGCTCGACCTGCGGCAGCCGTTCGATCGCGCGCGCGCGGCGCGGGTGCAGGCGGCAGTGGCGGCGGCTGGCGTGGGCCTCTCGGACCTCGCCTACTTCGACAACCTGCTGCACCACGAACCCGAGATTCGCAGGAAGAAGCACGATTTCCTGCTGCGGGTGTTCGACGCCGCCGCGCTCCTCGGCGCCACCGCGGTCTGCGGCTTCGTCGGCCGCAACCAGCAGCGCGGCATGGACGAGAACCTGGTGGACTTCGAGGAGCAGTTCGTGCCGCTGTTGAAGGCGGCGCGCGACCGCGGCCTCACCTATCGCGTCGAGCAGTGCCCGATGCCGGGCTGGACGATCGGCGACCACTGGCACAACAACATCGCTTACACGCCGGGCGCGTGGATCGCGCTGCACCGGATCTGCGAGAAGCACGGCGTGGGCGATCAGTTCCGCATCCACTACGACCCGTCGCACGCCATCCTGATGGGCCAGGACACCCGGTCGATCTTCCAGTACCTCAAGGACGAAGGGTACGGCTTCCTGATCGGCGGCTTCCACGTGAAGGGGCAGGTCGTCGACGCGAAGGGCGTCTCGGCCTGGGGCTACGGCGGCCAGACGCTGGAGCGGGGCGACTGGGTGCGCGGGCAGCCGTCGGCACGCGCGGCCGATCAGGTGAACGCGTGGAAGAAGCAGACCGTGCTCTGCGAGCACGAGCTGCCCGGGACCGCACGCCACGATCCGTTGGCGTACTTGCAGAACCGGACCGTGGACTGGCTCGACCACCAACTCGCCGCGCGGGAACTGCTCCCGCTCGACGTGTCGAACACCCATCTCGTGGTCGAGCACGAGTTTCCAGCCGCGCGCATCCAGGATCGTGAGCGGCTCAAGCCGATCCTGCAGGGCTCGCTCGCCTTCGTGCGGCACATCGACGAGGCCGCCGGCTGCATGTACGCGCTGCAGCACGAGGTGTTGAGGTCGCAGGGGATTGCCGTGCAGGGTACCGGACGCCAGGCTTTTCGTTCGTAGGGCGAGGCTTCAGCCCCGCCATGGTGACGCCATGAGACTCTTTCTTGCTCTCGCGCTCGCATCGGCCGCCGTTGCGGCACAAACGCCGCGCGGGATCCCGGTCATGCTCCTCGACGGCGAGAGCGCCGGCCGGTATCACGACTGGCCGCGCGTCACCGCGGTGCTGAAGAAGACGCTCGAGGAGACCGGCCTGTTTGCCGTGACCGTCGTGTCCGCACCAGCCGCCGGCGGCGACTTCTCGACCTTCGAACCGCAGTTCGCGAAGTACAAGGCGGTGGTCATGAACTACGACGCGCCGGACGAACGCTGGCCGGCGGCGCTGAAGCGGTCGTTCGAGGCGTTCATGAACGGCGGCGGCGGGCTGGTAGCGGTGCACGCCGCCGACAACGCCTTTGCCGGCTGGCATGCGTTCAACGAGATGACCGGCGTCGGTGGCTGGCGCGCGCGCAACGAGCAGGCGGGGCCGTACTGGTTCTTCCGTGACGGCAAGCTGGCGTCGGATCCGTCAGCCGGCCCTGCGGGCAGTCACGGGCGGCGCACGCCGTACCAAGTGACGGTGCGCGACCCGACGCACCCGATCATGCGCGGCCTGCCGCGCGTGTGGATGCACCAGGGCGACGAGCTCTACGCCAGGCTGCGCGGCCCGGGGAAGAACATGACCGTGCTGGCCACCGCGTTCTCGGATCCGGGCAACAACGGCAGCGGCCGCGACGAGCCGCAGCTCATGGCGCTCAGCTACGGCAAGGGGCGGGTGTTCCATACCACGATGGGGCACGATGTCGTGGCGCTGAGCTCGGTCGATTTCGTCGTGACGCTGCAGCGCGGCACCGAGTGGGCCGCAGCCGGAAAAGTGACGCAGAAGGTCCCGCCCAGCTTTCCTACCGCAGACACCGTCAGCTACCGCGCCGATCTGGCGGCCCTGGACCCCGACTACCCGAACGGGCTCGACAACCTCGATCTGCCACGACGCTAGGCTGGTTTTTCGCCCGCGTTACACGATTCAAGGAATCCGGTTCGCCGCCGATAGCACCCCTATTCTGCCTTTCGCACGGGAGGTGCATTGTGGGTCGCGTCCAGTTGCTGTCTTCGGTCTTGGTGCTCAGCGGGTTCGTGCTCGTCACGCCCCCCGCATCCGCGCAATCACGGGGATTTGGCGTCATCAACGGTGAGGTCCGCAACGAGAACAAAGAGCCGGTCGCCGTCGTGGACGTCAAGTTCCTGCCCGCGTCCGGCGAGCCGATTCACGCCCTCGTCGGCAAGGATGGCAAGTGGCGTGCGGTTGGCGTCGGCAAGGGGCAGTGGCGCGTGTTCGTGCAGGCGCCCGGCTACACCTCCCGCATCGTCACCATCCTGGTCGAAAATGAAACGGCCGGGACGGATCCGATCGTGACGGTGTTACGGAAATTGCCGGCTGGGCACTGACGTTGCGGGTCTCGGGGCCGGACCCGCCCCCCCCGCAACACGCCTGATCGACCTACCGGACTTCGATTTCCAGCAGGCGTGCGTCCGAAGTGCCGAGACGCACGACCGTGTGCGTCTCGCCTCTCGGGATCAGCAGCCACTGGCCTGGCTGGTCGAGCTGCTTGAGCCCGACCGGCGCCGGCGCCAACGCTTTCGCCTGCGCGTCGGGGCCATCCGACATCACTTTGCCGCTTACGAGCAGCGCCACGGTCGGCACGGCGTGCGTGTGCGTCGTCTGCGGCGAGCCCGGCACGAGGTTCACGTCGTAGATGCGGAAGGCACGTCCTTCGGTCGCCAATCGGGTCGCGAGCGCCGACACCGCACCAGCCGTGGCCCACCCGACCGGCTTGAGATTCTCCACCGCGAACAGCTGATACGGTGCGTCGCCCACGTTCTCCACGCGGTGGCTGTCCGGCTTGCCCGCATACTCCGCCACCGTGGCATCGGCGAGCGTTCGCGGCGGCCGCGCCACCCCGGACGGCTGGGACGGCGACACGATGCGCGTGCGCGTGCCGCCGTTCATCGACACGGTCACGATGTCACGCTCGTGGCGGTGGTCGAGCGTGGCTTCGCCGACGGCGACGCGGACGTCGAGCACGCGCAGGTCGGCGTTCTCATACACCACGCGATGGTGGGGTTCGTTGTTGACGGGCACCTGAGCCGCGACGGCAGCGGTCAACATCAGCAGGGCCAGGCCGGAAACGTGGGTCACTCGCATGGTGTGGCGATGATCGCTCATCGGCCCCCCGGCGCGCCATCCCGTAGAATGCGCCGTAGAATTCGCCGAGTCATGCCCGGGCCCATCCGCTGCCTGACGTGTGTCGCACTCGGCGTCCTGGTCCTGAGCCGGCCGGCCGCGGCCGAAGATGGCTACGAGCTCTGGCTGCGCTATCCGATGGTGACCAACGGGGCGCTGCTGGCGCAGTACCGCAGCGCAGTGACGGGCCTGCTGGCCGCCGGCGACTCGGCAACCGCCCGGGCGAGCCGTGACGAGGTGACCCGCGGCCTGCGCGGCCTCCTGGGGATCGACGTACCGCTCGTGCCTCAGGTAACGCGCCACGGGGTGGTCGTGGCCGGTACGCCGGCGAGCTCGCCGATCGTCGCCGCCTCGATCCCGCGCGAGGACCTGACCCGGGCGGGGGCCGAAGGCTATGTCATCCGGACCGTCGTGGTTGGCGGGCCTCGAGACCCGCAGCCGCGCCGGGCGATCGTCATTGCCGCCAATACCGACATCGGCGTCCTCTACGGGTCGTTCGCCTTCCTCCGCCTCTTGCAGACACACCAGCCGATCGGCGCGCTCTCGATCGTCGAGTTCCCGCGCCTCCGTCACCGCATCCTCAATCACTGGGACAACCTGGACGGCAGCGTGGAGCGCGGCTACGCGGGCGGCTCGCTGTGGGACTGGCACACGCTGCCGGAGTACGCGGCCCCGCGTTACACCGACTACGCGCGCGCGAACGCGTCGCTCGGCATCAACGGCACGGTACTCACCAACGTCAACGCCAACGCCACGAGCCTCACGCCCGAGTACGTCGCCAAGGCCGCCTCACTGGCCGGCGTATTCCGGCCCTACGGCATTCGCGTCTACCTGACCGCCCGCTTCAGCGCTCCAATCGAGGTCGGCGGGCTGAAGACCGCCGACCCGCTCGATCCCGCGGTCCGCGCCTGGTGGGCCCGGACGACCGCGGACATCTACAAGGCGATCCCCGACTTCGGCGGGTTCCTGGTGAAAGCCAACTCCGAAGGTCAGCCCGGGCCGCAGGACTACGGACGTACCCACGCCGACGGCGCGAACCTGCTGGCCGACGCGCTGGCGCCCTACGGAGGCCTGGTGATGTGGCGCGCGTTCGTCTACTCCGAGAGCGACGCGGACGACCGGGCCACGCAGTCCTTCACGGAGTTCACGCCGCTCGACGGCCGCTTCCGCTCCAACGTGCTGTTGCAAATCAAGAACGGCCCGATCGACTTCCAGCCGCGCGAGCCGTTCCACCCGCTCTTCGGCGCGATGCCGCGCACGCCGGTGCTGCTGGAACTGCAGGTCACCAAGGAGTATCTGGGGTTCGCGACCCACCTGGTCTACCTGGCGCCGCTCTTCGAGGAGGTTCTGAGCGCCGACACACGCCCAGGCGGCAGCGGCACCCGGGTAGGCGACCTGGTACAGGGCGCGGCGGGCGTGGCCAACACCGGCACCAGCCGCAACTGGTGTGGGGCCGTCTTTGCGTGCGCCAACTGGCACGCCTTCGGGCGCCTGGCGTGGAACCCGCGCCTCGGCTCCGCGGCGCTGGCGCAGGAATGGCTGAGGACGACGTTCACCAACGACCCCGCATTCGTCGAGCCGGTGATGGGCATCATGCTGGCCTCGCGGCAGGCGGCCGTGGACTACATGACGCCGCTCGGCCTGCATCACCTCATGGCGCGCGGCCATCACTACGGTCCCGGGCCGTGGGTGGACGATGCGGGCCGTGCGGATTGGAACTCGGTCTACTACCACCGCGCCGATGCCGCCGGTGTCGGCTTCGATCGCACGGCCAGCGGCAGCAACGCCGTCGCGCAATACGCGCCGCCGCTGCGCGACGCCTGGGGCCGCCTCGATCGCGTCCCCGACGACTACCTGCTCTGGTTCCACCACGTGCCGTGGGACCACCGGCTGCCCTCGGGCCGCAGGCTCTGGGACGAGTTGACGTGGCGCTACTGCCGCGGCGTCGTGGCGGTGCGCGACTGGCAGGCAGCCTGGCGCACGCTGGAGGGGCGCATCGACGCCGGGCGCTACGAGGAGACCCGCGCCTTCCTCGGCATCCAGGAGCAGGAAGCGCGCTGGTGGCGCGACGCAAGCGTCCTCTACTTCCAGACGTTCGCGAAACGCCCGATTGCCGCCGATGCCTGTGGTCCGCCCGCGCGCACGCTCGACGAGTACCAGCGTGGGGGCCGGCCCTAGACGTGGGGGCCGGCTTTAGCGGCCCGGACGCGGGACCGCCTGAAGGCGGCCCCCACGACGAGGCCCACCTCCGGGCCGCCTGAAGGCGGCCCCCACATCGCGGCCCCCACATCGCGGCTCCCACATCGCGGGCTCCACACCGCGGCCCCTGCGTCGCGCCCCCTACGTATAAACTCGCGCCGTGACGACGCTCGACTGGGCGGCGGTGGGGGCCTACTTCGCCCTGCTGCTCGGCCTTACCTGGTGGTCGATTCTGCGCAATCGCAACACCGTGGACGACTACTTCCTCGCCGGCCGCCATCTCGGCTGGGTGGTGGTCGGCGCGTCGATCTTCGCGTCGAACATCGGCTCGGAGCATCTGGTCGGGCTCGCGGGGTCTGGGGCAACCAGCGGCGTCGCGCTGGCGCACTTCGAGCTGCACGCCTGGTGCCTGCTGGTGCTCGGCTGGGTGATGGTGCCCTTCTACATGCGATCGGGCGTCTACACGATGCCCGAGTTCCTCGAGCGCCGTTTCTCGCCCGCCGCGCGGTGGGTGCTGTCGCTCATCTCGCTCGTCGCTTACGTGCTGACCAAGATGGCGGTCGGCATCTTCGCCGGCGGCGTCGTGTT
>DATMDI010000474.1:0-9041 GCA_035557875.1 Vicinamibacterales bacterium | reverse complement strand
CGCGCCGGTACGCCAGGCTCGTCGGCGTGTGACGGCACCTCTACGACGAGACAGCCGCGGCAGAACACGCGTACGTCGCGGACCCCGGCTGGCGCAGGGCCGGCGAAGCGACGCGGGAGATCGCGCACCGGATCGCCCAGCCCCAGCCACACCCCCTTCGACCCGAGGTTCACGGCCGGACCGGTGTAGTCGAGCGTGTCCATCGACAGATTGGAGAACACGTAGAGGTCAGTCTCGGGATGCGTGCGCGCGAGGACGTGCTCGAGCGTCGTCTTGAAGTCGCGCACGTCCACGCCCCGGTCGGTGACGAGCAGGAACTTCGTCAGCGACAGCTGCCCTTCACCCAGAATCCGGAAGGCGCTCGCCATCGCCTCGCGCGAGTAGCGCTGCTTGACCACCGCGGCCGCCAGCGAGTGATACCCGGTCTCGCCGTACGACCACAGCTGCTCCACCGCCGGCATCACCAGCGGAAAGAGCGGCGACAGCAGCTCCTGCAGCAGATCGCCGATGAAGAAATCCTCCTGCCGCGGCTTCCCCACCACCGTCGCCGGATAGATCGCGTCCTTGCGGTGCGCCAGCCGCTGAACGGTGAACACCGGGTAGTCGTGTTGCAGCGAGTAGTAACCGTAGTGATCGCCGAAGGGACCTTCGGGCCGGCGGACGCCCGGCTGCACCTCGCCGATCAGCGCGAACTCGGCCGCGGCCACCAGCGGATGCGGTCCCTGGCCGTGCACCTGCGGCAGGCGCGACCCCGCGATGAGCGACGCGAGCATCAGCTCCGGTACGTTCTCCGGCAGCGGCGCGATCGCGGACAGGATGAGCGCCGGCGGACCGCCGAGCATCACCGTCACCGGCAAGCTCTCCCCCCGCGACTCGGCGACCGCGTAGTGGTAGCCGCCGCCTTTGCCGATCTGCCAGTGCATGCCGGTGCTGCGCGCGTCGTGCACGTGCATGCGGTACATCCCGAGGTTGTGGCCGTGACGGTCCGGGTGCGTGGTGTATACGAGCGGCAGCGTGACGAACGGCCCGCCGTCTTCGGGCCACGAGGTGATCGCCGGCAGGCGATCGAGCCGCACATCGGCGGTCACCCGTTCCGTCACCGGTCCCGCGGTCACGCGCCGCATGCCGACCTTCAGCAGTTCGCGGCCGACGTCGCGCGCCCCCCACAGCTTGCCTGGTGTGGGCGGCATCAGCGTTTCGGCCAACTCGACGATCCGGCGGATGAGGCGCAGCGGTCGCTCGCCGAAGGCGAACTCGGCCCGGCGCGCCGTCCCGAACAGATTGGTGACGAGGCGGAAGTCGGAGCCCTTGACGTTCGTGAACAGCAGCGCCGGACCGCCTGCCGCGATCACGCGCCGGTGGATTTCCGCCACCTCGAGGCGCGGGTCGACGGGCGCGTCCACCGTGACGATCGAACGGTCACGGTGGAGGACGTCGATGAACGATCGCAGGTCGGGAAAGCTCAATTATTCTGCGTCGGCGCTCGGCCCGTAGATGTTCGGCACCTTCGAGCCCATGGCCCGGAGGTACGCCGCCAGCTGGCCGCGGTGGTGGATGCTGTGGTTATTGGCGAAGCCGATGAACTGCGCGCGCGGCATCTGCATGAAGCCCATGAAGTCGAGCGTTTCGCCTGCCTGGGCGGCCGGCATCGCGCGCAGCGCCTTCAGCTTTTCGGGCAACGTCTTCTTGTAGAACTCGACGATGTCGTTGACGCTCGCGAATTGCGCCGCGGCCGCCTTGGCCGCCTCGGGATTCCATTCGAACTTGCCGTTGGCGATGCTGTCGGCAAACCAGATGTCGGCCGTCGCCAGGTGCACCGCCAGGTCCCACGCGCTCCGCGACTTGGCGTCCGGCTTGTAGTCCCGGTTGTTGTTGTTCACGGCGGCCAGCACCTGCACCGTCGCCGGAAACTCGCCTTCCCACAACGTGGTCATCGCTTCGGCCGTGGCTTTTGCCTGTTCCGCGTTCATAACGCCTCCTATCGCGTCAGCTTCCGGTACTTGATCCGGTGGGGTGTATCGGCCTCGGCGCCGAGACGGCGCCGGCGATCCGCTTCGTAGTCCTGGTAGTTGCCCTCGAACCACACCACGCGGCTGTCGCCCTCGAAGGCCAGCATGTGCGTGGCGATGCGGTCGAGGAACCAGCGGTCGTGACTGATGACCACGGCGCAGCCCGCGTAGTTGACCAGCGCTTCCTCGAGCGCCCGCAGCGTATCGACGTCGAGGTCGTTGGTCGGTTCGTCCAGCAACAGCAGGTTCGACCCCTTCTGCAGCAGCTTGGCCAGGTGCACCCGGTTGCGCTCGCCGCCTGACAGCGTCCCGACCTTGCGCTGCTGCTGCCCGCCCTTGAAGTTGAACCACGACACGTAAGCGCGTGAGGCCACGGTCTTCTTGCCGACCAGCAGCTCGTCCTCGCCGCCCGTGATCTCTTCGAACACCGACTTCTTGCCGTCGAGCGCGTCGCGGCTCTGGTCCACGTAGCCGACCTGCACCGTCTCCCCCAGGCGAAGCGTGCCCGCGTCCGGCGTCTCCTGCCCCGTGATCATCCGAAACAGAGTGGTCTTGCCGGCGCCATTCGGGCCGATCACCCCGACGATGCCACCGCGCGGCAAGGTGAACGACAGGTCGTCCATCAGCAACTGGTCGCCGTAGGCCTTGCGCACGCCGCGCGCTTCCACCACCACGTCGCCCAGCCGTGGACCGGGTGGAATGTAGATCTCGACCTGCTCGATTTTCTGCGACGTGTCTTCGTTGAGCAGCTGCTCGTAGGCGTTGAGGCGCGCCTTGCCCTTGGCCTGCCGCGCGCGCGGCGACATGCGGATGAATTCGAGCTCGCGCTGCAGCGTCTTCTGGCGCTTGCTCTCCGTCTTCTCTTCCTGCGCCAGACGCTGCTGCTTCTGATCGAGCCAGGACGAGTAGTTGCCCTTCCACGGGATGCCCTCGCCGCGATCGAGCTCGAGGATCCACTCGGCCGCGTTGTCGAGGAAGTAGCGATCGTGCGTGACCGCGACGACGGTCCCCTTGTATTCCTTCAGGAAGCGCTCGAGCCACGCCACCGATTCGGCGTCGAGGTGGTTGGTCGGTTCGTCGAGCAGCAGCAGATCGGGCGACTTGAGCAGGAGCCGGCACAGCGCGACGCGGCGGCGTTCGCCGCCCGAGAGCGTCGTGACGTCGGCGTCGGGCGGGGGGCAGCGCAGCGCGTCCATCGCCAGCTCGAGCTGCGAGTCGATCTCCCAGGCATTGAGCGCGTCGATGCGATCCTGGAGCCGGCCCTGTTCTTCGAGGACCTTCTCCATCTGCTCGGGCGAGAGATCTTCGCCGAGCTTCATGTTGAGCTCGTCGTAGCGGTCGAGAATGGCCTTGGTTCCGGCCACGCCCTCTTCGACGTTCTCCTTCACCGTCTTCTTGGCGTCGAGCTGCGGTTCCTGGTGAAGGAAGCCCACCGTGATGCCGTCGGCCGCAAACGCCTCGCCGATGAACGACGTGTCTTCGCCCGCCATGATCCTGAGCAGCGAGCTCTTGCCCGATCCGTTGAGACCGAGCACGCCGATCTTGGCGCCGGGAAGGAACGAGAGCCAGATGTCCTTGAGTACCTGGGAGTCGGGAGGATGCACCTTCCCGAGCCCCTTCATCGTGTAGATGTACTGCATTCGATTCAGCGGGGATTCAAAACAGCGAGTATAGCGCGCCGACGACGATCAGACAGACAGGTGGGACTGGTAAGACAGGTGGGACTGGTAGGAAAACACGGACGATCCCGGCGTCCATAACCAGCGTTCTTCCTACCTGTCTCACCCGTCCTACCCGTCCCACGGGCTACTGCGTCCGCGGAGCGGACGCTTCGGGCATCAGCGTCACGACGGTGTAGCGATCGGCTGGCAGATATTTCCGCATCGCCTCGTGCACGTTCTCGGGTGTCAGCGCGTCGGTGCGCTCGGCGCGGCGAGGGATGAGCGCCGGGTCGCGACCCAGCACGTGCGCCGACTGCAGCGCGTTGAGCCAGTAGGCGTTCTGCCGCAAGGCCTGGACGAGGTCGTTCTTGTCGGCTTCCTTGACGATCTGCAGGTCGGCCGCCGTCGGCCCGTCGCGCCGCAGCCGCTCGACCTCGGCGAGCACGGCGGCGCTGAGCTTCTCGACATTCTCCGGCGAGCTGCCGAACTGCACCGTCGTGGTGCCGTAGCCGGGCTGCGGCGCCGTATCGGAATAGCCCACCGACACCGAATAGGTGCCCCCGAGCTGCTCGCGCAGGATGTCGCGCAGCTTGTTCTCGACGATGTCGGCGGCGGCGCGGACGCGGGCCGTCTGCGCCTCGTCGAGGCCGGTGTCCGAGAAGAACGTGATCACCGTCTGAGCGCGCGGCTCGCGCCCCTTGGTCACGGTCTCGCGCTGCACGGTGGCCGGGAACTGCAGGTGCACGTCGGTGACGCGCGAGTCGGGCGCGCCCTTCGACGGCAGCGAGCCGAGATAGGTCGCGAGCAGCGGTGTGATTTCGTCCACCGTGAAGTTGCCCACGAAGAAGAAGGTGAAGTTGGCGGCGTTGCTGAACCGATCGGCATAGAACTTCCACATCGCCTCGGCGTCGAGCGTGGCGACGTCTTCCAGCCGCATCGGCCGCGAGGTGTAGTGGTCCACGGTGTTGAGGCGGCGGAGCCGCTCGCCGAAGACCGCCCCGGGGCTCTGCGCCTGATTGGCCAGCGACGCCTCGATCCGGCGCTTCATCAGATCGAGCGCGCCAGGGTCACGGTTGGGCGCCGTGAAGTGCAGGTAGGCCAGCTGCAGCGCGGTCTCGAGATCGCGCGGCGTGGCCGACCCGGTCACGCCGTGCGTGTAGGTCGAGATGTAGGCCGAGGCGTTGCCGATCTTTCCAGCCAGCAGCTTTCCGAGATCGACCGGAGAGATCCCGCCCACCCCGCCGATGCCGACGAGTGACGAACTGAACGACGCGTTGAAGTACTGCTCGGGCGGCGACGACGAGATGCCGCCGCGGGCGTAGGAGCTGAAGACCACCTGGTCCGCGCGGAAGTCGCTCGGTTTCAGCCACACCTCGACGCCGTTCGAGAGCGTCAGTACGGTGACACCAATCTCGGGCACCTCGCGGCGCCCTTTCACCGCGCCCGGCACGGGCGCCTTGGCCATCAGCGCCTTGCCTTCGATCTGGTCGCTCCAGGGCGTCACCGACGCCGCCAGGCCCGCGGTCAACGCCGACCGCAGCTGCGCCTGCGTCACCGGCGCCAGCCCCTGCCGCTCGGGGGCCGACGAGAGCACCACCCGGTTGTCTTCGTGGATGATTTCGCGGGCAAACGCCGACACCTCGGCGATGGTGATCGTCGTCAGGAAGCGGCGCGCGTACTCGAGCTCGCGCTCGATGCCAGGCACCGCCTCGCGGCTCAGATAGTGACGCAGCAGCTCCGACGCCAGCGGATCGCTCGTCGTGTTGTTGCGCTCGTTGTAGAGCCGCTCGTACTGCGCCAGCGTCGCGCGGCGCGCGCGATCGAGCTCGGCCTCTCCGAACCCGAACTGGCGAACCCGCGCGATCTCCTGAGTGAGCGCCGTGAGGCCGCGCTCGGTCTCGCCGTCCTTGACGCGGGCGCCGAAGCTCGCCGCCGACACGGTGCCACCGAAGGTGTCGGTGCCGGCCGAGGCCGCCAGGAACGGTGCGTCGGGCCGGCGGGAGATCTCGGCGAAGCGCCCGTTGATCATCTGCAAGGCCATCGACTCGACGAGCGACCGGCGGTAGTCCTCGAGCGTCTCGAGGGCGTGAAACGGCCCCTTGAAGATCACGCTCACCGACGTGCCCTGCGCCTCGCGGTCCGAGACCGTGACGAAGCGGGTCTCGCGATGCGGCGGAATCGGGAACGTCTTGCGCTCGCCGCGCGCGGCCGGCATCGGCCCGAACCGCTGGCGGACCAGCCGCTCGATCTCGTCGGGGTCGAGATCGCCGACGGCGATCACGGCCATGCGGTTGGCGCGATAGTTGGCGCTGTAGAAGTCGCGCAGCCGCTTGACCGAAAAGGTCTGGATCGACTCCGGCGTGCCGATCGGCAGCCGCTTGGAGTATTGCGACGTGGGGCCGAAGATCGCCTCGATCTGTGGCTGCTGCATGCGCGTGCCCGCGCCCAGACGGCCGCGCCACTCCTCGATGACGACGCCCCGTTCCTTGTCCACCTCGGCCGGGTCCAGCGTCAGACCGCCGGCGAAATCGCTGAGCGCGTCGAAGCCGCGCTGCAAGGCGTTGGGCCGATCGGTCGGCACGTCGAGCATGTAGACCGTTTCGTCGTAGCTCGTGTAGGCGTTGACGTGCGGGCCGAACCGGGCGCCGATCGACTCGAGATAGCTCACGAGCTCGCCGGGCTTGAAGCGCGACGTGCCGTTGAACGCCATGTGCTCGAGCACGTGGGCCAGGCCCCGCTGATCGTCGGCCTCGTCCACCGAGCCGGCGCGCACCGCCAGCCGCAACAGGACGCGGTCTGCCGGACGGGGGTTGCGGCGGATGAAGTAGACCAGCCCGTTCGGCAACGTGCCGGTGCGGACGCTGGCGTCCACGGGCAACGGCGCCTTGAGGTCCTGCGCCGCGGCGTGCGGCGCGAGCGTCACGGCGAGGAGAAGGGCGGCCAGTGCGCCCCGGCCACGCCGCCCGCCGGGAGGGCGGACCATTAGAGACCAACCTCGCGAGGCGGAGACTCCATGCTCGCCAGTCGGAGGCGTAGCCTTGCGAGAGTATGCTGCCGCGATGCACATCCGGATCAGACGACTCGACACCACGTTGCCCCTCCCGATGTACGCCACGGCGGAATCCGCCGGGTTCGACCTCTCGGCCGCCGCCGATCTGACCATTGCTCCGGGCCAGATCGCGCTGGTGCCGACGGGTCTTGTGATTGAAGTGCCCTCAGGATACTTTCTCGGTATTTTCGCCCGAAGCAGCACGCCGCTCAAGCGCGGTCTGCTGGTGGCCAACGGCGTCGGGATCATCGACCCGGACTATAACGGGCCGGACGACGAAGTGCGGATCCAGGTGCTGAACATCACGGCGGCCGCGGTCACGGTGAAGCGCGGCGACCGGCTGGCCCAGGGGATCGTGCTGCCCGCGCCTCGGGTAACCTGGGACGAAACAACCGTCCTGCGCGAGGAGACGAGAGGTGGCTTCGGCTCCACCGGACACTAGCGAGGTTCCGCCTGACCATCAGCGTGCGGCGGAACCTCGCTAGTGCCAGCGCCTTCTTGCCCCGCCTCCGGCGGGGTGAGACGTCCTGACGGTCCCGGCGGAATTGGCTGAATGACATGGATTCGGGACCATCAGGACGTCAAGAGGGGCCTCCACCGTCGGCTCCACCGCCCAGGCGGATTCTGCACCTCGACATGGACGCGTTCTACGCGTCGGTCGAGCAGCGGGACCGGCCCGAGCTGAAAGGGCGGCCCGTCGCCGTCGGCGGACGGCCGGAGGGACGCGGCGTGGTCGCCGCCGCCAGCTACGAGGCCCGCCAGTTCGGGGTCCGCTCGGCCATCCCCATGTCGCGGGCGGTCCGGCTGTGCCCCGACCTGGTCATCATCAGGCCGGACTTCACGAAGTACAAGGCGGCGTCCGAAACGGTCTTCGGCCTGTTCCGGTCGGTCACTCCGCTGGTCGAACCGCTGTCGCTCGACGAGGCCTATCTCGACGTGACCGAGAATGCGTGGGGCGAGCCGCTCGGCATGACAGTGGCACGGCGGCTCAAGGCGGAGATTCGCGCCGCCACCGGTCTGACGGCGTCGGCCGGGGTCGCGCCCAACAAGTTCCTCGCCAAGATCGCCTCCGGCTGGCAGAAGCCCGACGGGCTCACGGTCATCGCTCCCGAGCGTGTCGAGCATTTCCTGCGCGAGCTCGACGTCGACGCGCTGTGGGGAGTGGGTCCGGTCACCGCGGCGCGGCTGCGGTCGCACGGCATTACCCGCCTGACCGACGTGCGCACGGCCGACCCCGTCCGGCTGCGCACCGCCGTCGGCTCGCTCGCCGACTGGCTGACGCGGCTGGCGCACGGCTTCGACGATCGCCCGGTCGTGTCGGAGCGCTCGCCAAAGTCGTCGGGCAGTGAGAACACGTTCGCCAGCGATCTCACCGACATCGCCGAGATGCGGCACGAGGTGGCCGAGATGGCGCGCGACGCCGCCGCCTGGCTGCTGCGCCGCGAGCTGTGCGCGCGCACGGTCACGCTCAAGCTGCGTTACAGCGACTTCACGACCATTACCCGCAGCCATAGCGAGGCGCCGACGCAGGATGGCGACGGCATCGAGCGCCGCGCGGTGGCCCTGCTCGACCGCACCGACGCGGCGTCCCGCCCGGTGCGGCTGCTCGGCGTCAGCGTCCACAACTTCATCGCCGCGTCGCGCGTCACGGCGCTGCCGGACGGCTGGCTGCCGTTCGAGGCCTAGTGGCCTGTCCCCGCCGCGCCGGACACCAGCTGGGCCATAATGGCGGGCATGTTGAAGGGAACGCGGGAGGCGGTCCTGCGCAAGGTGCAGCCGATCTCCATTCACGGGCAGCTGTCGTACGACCTGCACTACGAGTTCGCCGACGAGCCCGACGCCACCCGGGTGGCGCGCATCGGCCCCGAGGCGATGGAAGGCGGTCTGCAGGCCGGCGACCACGCGATGCTCGACTTCATGGTCGGCGTCGTGACGGCGGTCCGACGCATGCCGCAGGCGTAGTCGCGCGGCTCCCGTGAACTGAGAGAGCCGCGAAGTCGGCTCAAGGCTCACGCCGGCAAATCGCTCGACTCGCGGGAGTTCCTGCCTGAGCCCTGAGCCGCTCTACTCCACCCGCACCCGCGTCACCTCGATGCGCGTCGCGGGCGTTTCACCCTCCACCGGCTGCGCTTCGATCTTTTCCACCACGTCGAGCCCCGACACGACGCGGCCGAACACGCTGTATCGGCGGTCGAGCGTCGGCGTGCGTGCGAGCACGATGAAGAACGACGTATTGGCGCTGGCCGGATCCTCACCCCGCGCCATCGACACGGTGCCGCGCTCGTGCGGTGTGTCGCCGAACTCCGGCTGCAGATTCCGGAT
>DATMDI010000473.1:0-3231 GCA_035557875.1 Vicinamibacterales bacterium | reverse complement strand
TGCGAAGCCAAGCGTGACCGCCGGATTGATGTGCGCATCCGAGCTTCCACAGGCGATGGCAGTGAAGACGCCTGCCATGACGGCGAACGCCCAGCCCGCCGTGATGGCGCCCCATCCGGCATTCTCGGCTTTCGACCCCTTCAAGAGCACGCCGGCCACGATGCCGTCTCCGAGCAGAACCAGGACGAATGTCCCGAGGAACTCGCCTAACACAGGTGATGCCACGGAGCGCTCCTGTCGTAAGAGGGATGTTGTGGTGAGATGCGGGCGTTAGTTCTATCCCAATGTGGGCGTGCGGTCAAACAGAGAAGCGGCGGGAATCGCGGATGCTCGTGCCCGGCAGGTCGCCTCGTCCGCGCGCTGTCGCGTCCTGCACGTCGATGCGCGCGATGCCAGCCTCGTCCAACAGATCGCGGCAGCCGGCTGTAATAGCTCCTGACGGAAGGGGCGACCGACACACCGCCAGCGCGTGTCCGCAGGCCTTCCGACCAAGGAGATGCACATGCGCGCAGGAATTGGAGTGTTCGTACTCGGATTGTCGCTCGTCGCGCCGCTGCGGGCACAGACGCCGGCGCCGACGCCGAGCACCGATGCGGCGGCCACCCCTCAGGACGTGCAGCAGGATCGGCGGGAGCTGAAGGAGGATCGCGGCGAGTTGCGGGAAGACACGCGGGAGCGGCGTGAAGACCAGCGGGAGTTGCGCGAGGATCGTCGCGATCCGTCGACACAGCCACGAGAAATCCGTCAGGACCGGCGGGAAGTCAAGAAGGACGGCCGCGAGATTCGTCGCGACAAGCGTGAGGTGCGGCACGATCGCCGCGCGCTCAAGAGAGATCGGCGCAAGTAACGCACACCCGTGGGGTCCGCCTTCAGGCGGAGCTTCACAGCCGTCAGGTCGGCGCAGGGCGCGTCCCCTTGGGACCCGCCGACACTACTGCCCGGTGCGCGGATCGACGCCTCGAATCGACGCGTCGATCAGCTGCACCGGGTGCAGGATAGGCCACTCGTGTCCGAGCGCGCGCCCGGCGGAAGCGATCTGCAGGATGCAGCCAGGATTCGCGGTGGCGATGAGATCAGGCGACGTCGCCGCGATGTTCTTCGCCTTGCGCACGCCGAGCGCCTGCGCCGGTTCCGGCTGGACCAGATTGTAGATACCAGCGCTGCCGCAGCAGATCTCGCCTTCGAGCGGCGAAAGCAGCTCGACGCCCGGAATCGCCTGGAGCAGGACGCGCGGCTGCGCACGCACACCCTGACCGTGCGCGAGATGACACGCGTCGTGATACGCCACCCGCGCGTGGATCGGGTGACGCGGGGCGCGCGGGGCGCCGAGCTCCACCAGCACTTCCGAGACGTCGCGCACCTTGGCGCTGAGCGCAGCAGCGCGGGCGGCCCACACCGGATCGTCAGCCAGCAACTCTCCGTACTCTTTCATTGCCGATCCACAGCCCGCCGCATTGACCACGACGCGGTCGACGCCCGCCTTCTCGAAGACCTCGATGGTGTGGCGGGCCAGCGTGCGCGCCTGCGCCGCTTCGCCTGCATGCAACGCGAGCGCGCCACAGCAGCCCTGATCGGCCGGAGCGCTGACCGAGCAGCCCTCGGCCGCCAGCACTCGCACCGTCGCGTCGTTCACCGCGTGGAACGCGAGGCGCTGTACGCAGCCGGTGAGCACGGCCACCTTCTGCCTGACGGGGCCGCTCGCCGCCGTCTGCTCGGGCACCGCCGCAAACAACGACGCGAAGGTCACCGGCGGCGCCAGCGCCAGTGCCGCACGCAGCCGCGCGGGCAACAGCGACCCGAGACGAGACGAAGCCAGCGCGCGGACCAGGCCGCCGACGAGCGCCAGCGGCAACAGCGCCACGCGCATCCGGCCGGGATACGGGATCAGCGACAGCAGCACGCGACGGAACAGCCAATCGGACGCGTCACGCGAGTACTTCTCCTCGATCCGCGCGCGGGTCCGCTCGATGAGCGGCGCGTACTGCACGCCCGACGGACACGCCGTCACGCAATTGAGGCAACCCAGACACGCGTCCATGTGCCGCACGAACGACGCGTCGATCGTCGCGCGCCCTTCGAGCTCCGCCTTCATCAGATAGATGCGGCCGCGCGGCGAGTCCATCTCCTCGCCCCACAACATGTAGGTCGGGCAGGTGGGCAAACAGAAGCCGCAGTGGACACACTTGTCGATCAGGGCGCTGGACGAGGTCTGCGTCAATCTATCTCCTTCCTCCTCTCTTCTATCTTCTGACTGTTTCCTGTTTCCTGTTTCCTAGACCGGCCCCCGCCCGGCATTGAGAATCGCTGCGGGGTCGAAGGCGTGCTTGAGTGACTGCTGCACCCGTGCGGCGCTCGATGGCTCGCCCCACACGTCGACGCTGCGCTTGAGCGCACCGCCGTGACGCAGAACCACCACGTGGCTGACCACGCCAGGGCGCGACCGCAGCGTCGCGATGGCATCGGCGACGCGGGCATCGTCTGCATCGATGCGCAGGAATCCGGCACCGACCGCGGTACGGCCCGTCAGCTCGATCGTTCCACCGGTCGAGCGCTGGATCTCGTCCATCAGTTCCAGGACCTGCGGCAGCGCCGCGGGCATCCAGCTCAATCGCACGGTGCTGCCTGACGACATCCAGGGACGACGGACCTGTTCAGACCACCACGTGCCGTCGGCGTCGCCGTCCCTCTCCTCCGCCGGTTCGCTCAGCGCCGCACGCGCGCCGGCGATCTGATCGCGCGTCGCCTCGGGACTCGTCGCGAATCGAATGGCGAGCGCGTGCTGCGGGCCACCGACTGACGGGCCGAGCAGCACACGTCCATCCAGCGCCACCGGCTCGAGCTGGCTCGCCGCGATCTGCGCCGCGTCGCGCGCCAGCGCCAGTGGATCCTGATACTGCGCGACCAGCGTCCGGACCACAGGCGGAACGGGAAGCAGCTTGAACGTGGCGTCGACGATGACGGCGAGCGTGCCGAAGGAGCCGCTCACCAGCTTGGCGAGGTCGTAGCCGGCCACGTTCTTCACCACGTGCCCGCCCGACTTCACCACCGTGCCATCGGTGAGCGCCAGCGTCATGCCGATGAGGAGATCGCGCGGCGTCCCGTAGCGATGGCGCAGCGGGCCCGCGTCGTTCGAGGCGATCACACCGCCGATCGTGGCGTCGCCGAAGGCCGTGTCGAGCGGCAGCCACTGCCGATGCTGGCCGAGGCGCCGGTTCAGATCGGCCAGCGTCA